>JBAPYC010000224.1:0-7588 GCA_049284535.1 Streptosporangiaceae bacterium | reverse complement strand
GAACTGGACCCGGCCGCAGTGCGCGCGGTGCTGGACGCCCCCGACCCGGTGGCGGCCGGCGTCGCGGTCGCGGCCCGGCAGGCCCAGGCCCTGCTGGACATCCCCGGCGTGGCCGGGGTGAACATCTCCGGTCTCGCCTCGGCCCGGGGGTACGAATTCGCCGCGCGGGTCAAGGCCGAGGTGGCCGAGCGGATCCGGGCAGAGCAGCAGATCCGGCTAGAACAGCAGATCCGGCCAGAGCAGATCCGGGAAGAGACGCAGATCCGTGAGGGGCAAGGATGAGCCGCGACGCCGCCGACCCGATGGAGGCCGAGTTCGGCACCGTCGCCGAATGGACGGCCAGGGTCGCCGCCGACCTCGGCCCCGACTACTACATCCCGGCCGCCTGCCGGGGGAGCGGCCAGCCGGCCGTCCTGGACTGGCTGCTCGATCGCCTGGACCCGCGGCCCGGCGACGTGCTGCTCGACGTCGGCGCGGGCGTGGGCGGGCCCGCCGCCTACGCGAACCGCCGGGCCGGGGTGCGGCCTGTCCTGGCCGAACCCGAGCCGGCCGCGTGCCGCGCGGCCGCCAGGCTGTTCGGCGCTCCGCCGGTCCAGGCACAGGTGGTCCAAGCCGATGCGACGGCCCTGCCCTTCGGCGACGCCTCGGTTTCGCTGGCCTGGTGCCTGGGCGTGCTGTGTACCGCCTCCGGCGTCCCCGCCCAGCTGGCTATGCTGGCCGAGCTGCGCCGGGTGATCCGGTACGGCGGCCGCATCGGCCTGCTGGTCTTCGTGGCGGTCGCGGCCGAGCTGGACGACCCGCCGCAGGGCAACCATTTCCCGGCCAGCGGCCAGCTGCACGCCCAGCTCGGCCGGGCCGGCCTGGAGGCCGTGGACGTGGCCGATTTCCGCGACATCGGGGAGCCGCCCGCGGACTGGACGAGGCAGGCCGATGAAGTCGAACGCGAACTCCAGCGCCGCTACGGGCACACGCGGCAGCTGGCCGTGGCCACCGAGCAGAGCAACCGGATCGGGAAGCTGCTCGCCTCGGGCGAGCTCACCTCGCAGGTCATCCTGCTGCGGCCCCTGGGCGCTCCGGAGCCTTGACCGCCCGCAGGCGCGCCGACGGTCACCACGAGCGCATCCAGATCAGCGGACATGACACCGGACGATACTGGCCTGGGGTTTCGTCATGCAGTTTGCACCAGTACCGATAGGAGGACCCCCGGATGATCATCGATTGCGCTCACTACCAGGACGGCCACAGACGAGAGCAGGGCGCCGTGTCGCTGGAAGAGGCGGCGGCCCGGTGCGGGCAGGGCGGCTTCGTATGGCTGGGCCTGTTCGAGCCCTCCGAAGCCGAGCTGGCGCAGGTCCGGGACACCTTCGGCCTGCACGAGCTGGCTGTCGAGGACGCGCAGACCTTCCACATGCGGCCCAAGATCGAAACCTACGACGGGGGCGTGCGGCTGGTTATCCTGCGCACCGCCCGGTACATCGACGAGACCGAGGAGGTCGAGTTCGGCGAGATCAGCGTCTTCCTCGCGCCCAGCTTCGTGATCACTGTCAGGCAGGGCGTGGCGAGCGAGCTGCGCGGGGCCCGGCAGCGGCTCGAGCAGCGGCCGGAGCTGCTGGCGGCGGGCAGCTCCGCGGCGTTGTGGGCCATCCTGGATCAGGTCGTGGACGGCTACGCCCCGGTCGTGGCCGGGCTGGAGAGTGACATCGACCAGGTCGAGGCCACCGTGTTCTCCGGCACCGTCGCGCCGACCGAGCGCATCTATTCACTGCGCCGCGAGGCCACCGACTTCTACCGCGCCGTCCACCCGCTGCTGGCCGTGGCCGCCACCGTGAAACGCAGCGCCGGTTCGAAGCTCAAGCCCTTCCTGCGGGACGTCGAGGACCACCTCCTGCTGGTCAACGAGGAGGTGGCGGCCCAGCGTGACCTGCTCGGCACCATCCTGGAGGCCAACATGGCGGTGATCTCGGTCGAGCAGACCAAGGTCGGCGTCCGGCAGAACTCCACCATGGAACGGCTGACCGTGCTGGCCACCGTGTTCCTGCCACTCACCTTCGTCACCGGCTTCTTCGGCCAGAACTTCGGCTGGCTCATCGGCAGCATCGACGGCTTTCCCGCCTTCGCCGCGTACGGCCTCGGCGGCCTGGTGGTCCCGCTGGTGCTGCTGTACTTCTGGCTCCGGCGCAGCGCGCCTCGCACCAGGACGGAACAATAGCGACCATGACCGCACCTGAAAGCAGCCCGGCGGCGCCGCTCCGCGTGCCGGACTTCGACTACGGACGCGCCGATGTCGGCGGCACCGAGGTCAGCTACGCCGTCGCGGGATCCGGTCCGCCCGTGCTGTTCCTGCACGGATACCCGGAGAACCACCTGATGTGGCGGCACGTCGCGCCCGCCCTGGCCGGCGACCACACGGTGATCCTGGCCGACCTGCGCGGCTACGGGAGCTCCGGCAAACCCGCCCCGGACGCCGCCGGCGAGACCTACTCGAAGCGGGCCATGGCCCGCGACCAGGCCGGGCTCATGCGCCAGCTCGGCTTCGGGGAGTTCCAGCTGGTCTCGCACGACCGTGGCGCCCGGGTCGCGCACCGGCTGACCCTGGACCACCCGGGCATGGTGACCCGGCTGGCGGTGCTGGACATCGTGCCGACCCGGCACGTGCTGACCCATGTGACCCGGGACATGGCCATGGCCTACTACCACTGGTTTTTCCTGGCCGCCGGGAACGGCGTGCCCGAGCACCTGATCGCCGCCGACCCCGCGTTCTGGCTGCGGGCCCTGACCGCCCCGCTGCTCGGCCCGGACTCGGCCATCGAGGACGACGCGATGGCGGACTACGTCCGCTGTTTCCGCGACCCCGGTACCGTCGCGGGCTCCTGCGCCGACTACCGCGCGGCGGCCGGCATCGACCTGGTTCACGATGAGGAGACCTTCGCCGCCGGGCAGAAGGTCCAGTGCCCGGTGCTGGCGCTGTGGGGCGCGCACGGCTTCGTCGGCCGCGCCTACGAACCGCTCGACGTCTGGCGCCAGTACGCCACCGATGTCCGCGGCCAGGTCCTGCCCACCGGCCACTTCCTGCCCGAGGAGGCCCCGGACCTGGTCACTGCCGCCCTGCGCGACTTCCTCGACTAGCGCTCAGGAGTCCCAGTGCGCTCAGAAGTCCCAGTGCGCTCAGGAGTCCCAGTGCGGAGGCCGGTCGGCGTTCAGCCGCTCCTCGTCGTCCGGCTCGGGGCGCTCACCCCAGGCGGCGTCGGTCTCGTCCTCGCTGTGCTCCGGCAGGGCCGGCTTGTCGTCGGGCTTGTCGTCAGGCGCCATGCCTCCATTCTGCCGCCCGGGCCGGCTTAGCCTGGCCAGGTGGACGACACCGACGCCATTGCCGAGCAGATCCTGCGGCGCTACGACGCCATCACCGTGGTCGGGGCGAGCGGCGCCAGGCCCAAGGCCGCGCACTACGTGCCCGCGCACATGCAGCAGCACGGCTGGCGCATTATCCCGGTCAACCCGCACCGGGACGAGATCCTGGGCGAGCGGGTCTACCGGACGCTGGCCGAGGTGCCCGGGCCGGTCGGGCTGGTCGACGTGTTCCGGCCCTCGCCGCAGACCCCGGATGTGGCCCGCCAGGCCGTCGCGGCCGGTGCGACCGCGCTGTGGCTGCAGCTGGGCATCGCCTCAGCCGAGGCCCGTGCCATCGCCAAGGACGCCGGCCTGCTCTATGTAGAAGATCGCTGCCTGATCATCGAGCAGCGCCGCCTGGGCCTCTCGGCGCCCGGGCATTCGCCGGTCTAGCGCGTCACTCTGCCCGCCCACCACTGCGGCCCTAACCCGCAGCGCGAGCCAGGTCGATGCCGCGGCCGAGGTTGTCCAGCCGGGCGGTCAGGGTGTCGCCAGCCGGATAGAGCCGCACCGTGTCGACGCCGGCCTCGCGCCAGGCCCGCAGCCGCGCCCGCACCATGTCCTCGGTCCCGATCAGCGTGGTGGCCAGGACCATCTCTTCGGTGACCAGGCTGGCCGCGCCGTCACGGTCGCCGGACTGCCAGCGCTCGCGCACCCGGGCCGCGACCTCGGCCCAGCCCTGCCGGCTGTAGGCGTCGTTGTAGAAGTTCGTCCGGCCCGAGCCCATGCCGCCGAGGGAGAACGCCAGCTCCTTCTTGCGGCTGGCCACGACCTCCGGCAGCTGGGCCTCGTCCACCAGGTTGATCTCGGCGCCCTGGCAGATGTCCAGATCGGCGCGGTGCCGCCCGGCCCGGGCCAGGCCGGCGTCCAGGTAGGTCCAGTAGGCGTCTGCGCCCTCAGGCACGAAGCTGGTGCCCAGCCAGCCGTCGGCGATCTCGCCGGTCAGTTCCAGCATCTTCGGGGACAACGCGGCCAGGTAGACCGGCACCGACACCGGCGGCAGGCTGACCCGCATGGGCCGGCCCTCGCCGCCGGGCCGGGGGATCTGGTACTGGCTCCCGGCGTAGGACAGCTTTTCCCCGGTGAAGACCTGCCGCACGATCTCCACGGTTTCCCGCATCCGGGCCAGCGGATGGGCGAACCCGGCGCCGTGCAGACCCTCGATGACCTGCGGGCCGGAGGCGCCCAGACCGAGCAGGAACCGGCCGCCGGTGAGCTGGGCCAGCGTCATCGCGGTCTGCGCGATCAGCACCGGCGACCGGATGCCGAGCTGGAAGATCCCCGAGCCGAGCCGCATGGTATGGGTGCGGGCGGCCAGGTATCCCAGTGGCGAGGCCGCGTCGGCGCCCCACGCCTCGGCCACCCAGCAGATGTCCAGGCCCAGCTTCTCGGCCTCCAGGACGAACTCGACGCTCTGCTGCCAGTCCCCGCCCGAGGCCTCGATCGTGGTCGCGGTCCGCATCACGCCGCCCCTTCGGCCTGCTCTTTGATGGCGGCCAGGTTGTGCCGGATGCCGGTCTCGTACTCCCGCAGCCGGACAAAAACGATCTTCTGCTCCTTGTCCGGCATGGCGTCGATGGCGAAGTTCAGGCCGGACCGGGCCGGTCCCATCCGCGTCCATTGCTCCAGGACGGTGCCGGTCCCCTCGGGCCGCAAGGTGAACCGCCAGGTCGACGACGGGTACTGCGGGTCGCCGACCGCCCAGGCGAAGCGGTGCGGCTCGTCACACTCGACGACCGTGCTGATCGTCTCCCACTCGCCCAGGGATTCGTGCGCGCTGCGGCCGGTGAACCGCCGGCCGACGGCTGGCCCGGCGGCGCCGTCCAGCCACCGCACCTCCTGCAGCTCGGCGCTCAGCTTCGGCATCAGGGAGATATCGCTGACCAGAGCCCAGACCCGCTCCGGCGGTGCCTCGATGAAGGCCTGGACGGCCACCTCCGGCTGGTCCGCGTACACCTGCCCGGTCCACTCCATGATGTCCCGCCTCCCTTGCGTCCCGGCGCTGCGGCTCTTCGAGATCTACCACGGCCGCCCTGGGGTGAACAGATGGCCACGCCCTGGCCCGCTTACCAGCTGCCCCACTTCAGGGCGGCCTCCGGGAGCGACGGAGGCTCGGCGAAGGCAGGCTGGCCATCCAGGTCCAGCGCATCCAGCGGCGTGCTCGCCGCGGCGTCCCGGGCGGTCAGCGGTGGCAGGTTCCACTTCTCCTCGACCAGCCTGAGCACGGAGGTGTGATCCAGGACACGGGAGCAGACGTAGCCCGGGCGCGCATAAGGCGACACGATCACCGCCGGCACCCGGAAACCGTACTGGTCGTACCGGTGCGGCCCGGCGTCCTCGTTCTCCTTGGTCTTCACCAGGCCGGGCAGGATGGGGCGCAGGAACGTCTCGAGCCGGCCGCGGCTGCCGATCACGGCGCGGCCCTCGATGTCGTCGGGCGGAATCGCGGCGGGCGGCGGCACGTGATCGTAGTAGCCGCCGTGCTCGTCGTACAGCCATATCAGCAGGGTTCGCGGCCAGCCCGGGCCGTGCAGGACCCGGTTGATCACCTCGGCGGCAAAGCTCTCGCCCTTGCGGATGTCCTGCGGATTCTCCTCGGAGTAGGCGTCGAAATCCGGGTCGACGATGCTGAACGAGGGCAGCGTGCCGTGGTCGGCGTCCGCGAAGAACTGATCCATGCCCCGCACGTGCTCCATGTACCGGCCGATGCCGAGCGGGAAAATGTCGGCCGTGAACGTGATGTCCTTGCGGGCGTTCCGGGCCGCAGGCAGGAACCGGCCCACCGACAGCAGGCGGCGCCGGCTCATCTTGTACTGGTGCCGGGCGAAGTGCCGCCAGCTGGACTGCTCACTGGCCGCCGGGTGGTAATTGACCCAGGAGATGCCGTGCTCTGTCAGCAGGTCGAACACGGTTCCCGCCCGCGGGTAGTCCATCAGGTCATAGGGCGAGTCGTCGATCAGGCCGTTCGCGGTGCCGGCGATGAGGAAGCGGCGGTTGGGGAAGGTCGGGCCGAGGCAGGAGCTGAACCAGTGGTCGGC
The DNA here is from genome assembly GCA_049284535.1 of Streptosporangiaceae bacterium. GTDB lineage: Bacteria > Actinomycetota > Actinomycetes > Streptosporangiales > Streptosporangiaceae > Palsa-504. The sequence continues at coordinate 1,163 of JBAPYC010000224.1, read as the reverse complement.
CAGCGGGAAGGTCTGGGCCAGCCCGTAGTAGAACGGCAGGTCGTCCTGCGTCCAGTAGCCCATGGCGGCCCGGGCCGCCTGCGGCGCCGTGTCGGCCTCCTCGCCGGTGCCCGCCCGGGCCTGCGCCTGTACGGTCTGGGCGCTGGTGACGAACCCGTCGCACTTGCCTTCGCCCCACTGCTGACGGGACGCGGCCCAGCTCTGCGACGGCACTCCCTTGTGCTGGACCGTGGACGGCAGGTGGAAAGCCGGGACGACCTCGCCGTCCTCGCCGGAATTGGCCGCCGCCGGCTCACCGTCGGGGCCGGGCGGGAGACCTTCGCCCCGGCCGCTCAGCATGCCGAGATAGTTGTCGTAGGAGTGGTTCTCCATCATCAGCACCACGATGTGCTCGATCTGCGGCAGCAGGTCGGTGCCAGCCGGGGTGCCGGGACGGGCCAGCGGACCGGACCTCGCCTCCGCCCGGTCGCGGGCCTGACGCCTCATCTCGCGGTGCTCCAGCCGCTGCCACATGTCTGTTCCGCCCTGAAGTAGCCGGTTCCGATCCGGCAACCCTAACGCCCCGATGACGCCGGGACGCCCGGCCCACTCCATGATGTCCCGCCTCCTTGCGTCCCGGCGCTGTGGCTCTCCGGGATCTGCCAGGGCCGTCCTAGGGTAAGCAGATGGCCACGCCGCATGCCCTCGGGCCGCCCGGAACTGGCGCCGCCCCCGAGCCGGAGCAGGTGTCGGCCGCGCTGCGGCGCTGGCTGGCCGGGAGTTCGGCGGCGAGGTGGCTGACGTCTCGCCGCCGGCCCGGATGACCGGCGGGATGGATTTCTGGACCTACGCCCTGCACGTGGCCGGCCCGGGCCTGCCCGCCGCGTGGTCCGCGCCGCTGATCGCCCGGATCCCGGGCGCGACCGGGCGGTTCGCTCTGCTGGGACGGGAGAGCCGCCTGCAAGGCTGGGCCGCCACCTGCGGCTACCCGGCCCCGCCGCTGGTGGAGCTGATCCCGGCGGGGGAGGTGCTCGAGTTGCCGGTCCAGGTCACCGGGCGGATGCCCGGCACCTCGATGGCAGCGATCATGAACGCCCAGCCCTGGTGTATCCCGCGGCTGGCCCGCCAGCTGGGCGCGGTGCACGCCGCCCTGCACCGCCTGCCGGCGCCCGGGTGGGCGGATG
>JBAPYC010000223.1:0-4463 GCA_049284535.1 Streptosporangiaceae bacterium | reverse complement strand
ACCTCGCCGACGTGCTGGTGGTGCGGGGCGAGCCCGCCCAGGACGTGAGCGTGCTCCAGGACCCGGCCAACCTGCTCGCCATCATGCAGGACGGCGCGTTCTACAAGCTGGCCGGCCAGCTGACGGCCACGTAATGGTCAACGTCCGTGTCGAGCGGGGCATCTGCTACGGTGTCGTGCCCGGGTACCGGCCTCTTGAGCTCGACCTTTACCGTCCCGGGCCGGACAGACCGACGCCCGTCATCGTCCATGTTCATGGTGGTGGCTGGCGTCGTGGGTCAAGACGCGAGCCCCTGTCCGTGCTCGGAGCGGATTTCTATGCTTCCCTGGCGGCTCAAGGTTTCACAGTGGCGGCGGTTGACTACCGGCTCAGCGGCGAGGCACGCTTCCCGGCCGCGTTTGACGACGTGTGTACCGCAGTCAGCTGGGTTCAGACCAATGCGGCCGCTTACGCGATGGACCCGCACCGGATCTTCCTGTGGGGCGACTCGGCCGGCGGCCAGCTCGCACTCCTGGCCGCGCTCTCAGGGACCACAGTGCGGGGAGCGGTCGCATGGTTCCCGGTTACTGACTTTATTGGGCTGCCGTCCGATGTTGCGGAAGCGGGCGGGGTACCTGACTCTGGCCCGGACTCTCGGGAGGCCCTGTTCCTCGGCGCTCCGGCCTCAGCAGCACCTGAGCTGGCCCAGCAGGCGAGCCCGGTGTGTCATGCCAGCGGGACCGCTCCCCCCATCCTGCTGATGCACGGGGCTGCGGACGACATGGTGCCGCCTGCCCAGAGCGTGCGGCTGGCCAAGGCCCTCGGCGACGCAGGGGCTTCGGTCGAGCTCGAGCTCGTGCCGAGCGCGACGCACTTCTGGAAGGGCGCTGCGGACGTTCCCGCGATCGTGCAGCGATCGGTCCGGTTCCTGGGTGCCCTGGCCTGAAGCATAGCCCTTGGCCAATGACCGGCCAGGCAGGACCGGTAACCGGCTGATCAGGAGCCGAGGCCGATTATGTGCCGTGCGCCGAGCTCACGCGAGATGCCCTGCGCAGCGGTCCGCACGGCGAGCCCGATGCGTCGTGGCTGCGCGATCCGTTCCGGCAGCAGGACGCCCAGCGCGGCGGCAACAGACTCGTCTTCCGCGAAGATCGGAGCGGCCACCGCGACTATGACCTCCTTCTCCTGGCGACGGTACACGGCCAGCCGCTCCCGCCGGATCTCAGCCAGCGTGCGGCGCAAGGCGGCAGGATGAATCAGCACGTTGTCAGGCTGGCGGTACATCGGGCGGGCCAGGAACTCCTCCTGCATGTCGCTGGGCGCGAATGCAAGCAGCACCAGGCCTATGCCGGTCGAGTGCAGAGGGAGCCGGCCTCCGATGCGGTACTGAACTGGGGTGGCCTGGTGTGCTGAGAGGCGTTCGACCAGCGTTGCCTCATTCCCCTCGCGCACGGCCAGCTGGACGTGCTGACGGGTGACCTCGGCTAGGTCGCTCATGTACGGCATCGCAGCCTGGCGCAGCCCGTGGCCGCGCGGTGCCAGTGAGGCGACCTCCAGCAGCCGCAGGCCGATGCAATAGCGTCCCTCCTCATCCCGTTCCAGCGCACCCCAGCGGACCAGGTGCTTGGCAAGCCGGAGCGTGGAACTCATCGGTATGTCGCTCCGGCGGCTCAGTTCGGTAAGGCTCAGCCTGCGCCGACTGGCGTCAAACGCCGAAAGTAGCGAGAGCGCACGATCGATCACTGGGTCACCCTGCGGCAAGCGTTTACCGCGGATTCGTGGCTCACGGTCAGGAAACATCATTGTGCCCCTCACGGGTGTTCCATTGGCTGGAATCGTACCCACTGCCCTCGTCATGGTCGTGTTGCGCCAGCCGCTGGACGGAAAAGCAGACCGGTTACGCCTGGCCATGACCAGGCTGTTGGAGACACGGCAGCGAGAGGGATCAGGAATGCGGACTCAGGTCGCGACTATCGGGCCGACCCAGTGGGGCTATGGGCGGCCAGTTCGGCGCGTACACCCTGACCCGCCAGTCATGGGAGCCAAGTGGGGAGCCATCCTCGGCCGACGCCGGGCCACACGGAGCCTATTAGAGCGTTCGATTCATCAGCTTTGCCAGGCATCCAGACACAACCAGACACTTCCGCCGACATCAGGAATCTCGTTCGCATCGAGGGGTCAGGGGTTCAAATCCCCTCAGCTCCACCGAGTTCTTGCAGGTCAGAGGCCGGTTTCGATCTCGGGACCGGCCTTTCCGACCTTCCGGCAGCAGCAAACGGCATCAACGGTCATGTGAGCCAGTCGCCGAGCTTGCGGAGGGCATCGCGGGTGGCGTCGGACGGAGCTTCGGTGTAGATCTCCATCGTGACGGCGATCTTGCTATGCCGCAGGATGCGCATCGCGACGCGCGGATGGACGTCGAGAGCGGCCAGCAGTGAGGCACAGGTCTTGCGGATGCCGTGCACGGCAATCCGGGGTACTCGCGCGGCGACGATGCAGCGATCAAAACTGCGATTGAAGTTGCTCGGCTCGATTGGCGTGCCGTGCCGGGTGCTGAAGACCTGGCCGGTGTCGATCCAGCCGTCTCCCGCGCGGTCGCGGTCGGCTTCCTGCTGCTTCTGGCGGATCTTGAGTGCAGCCACGCACAGATCGGGCAGCGGTAGCGGAGCCTCAGATGTCTCGGTCTTGACCTCGCGGCGGACGAGCTGGTGACGGACACGCTGAAGCTGCTCCCCCACGTACAACTCGGCAGCGTCGAGGTCGACCTGATCCCAAGCTAGGCCGAGGACTTCACCCCTACGCAGCCCGAGGACGAGGACCAGGACGAAGGCCGCGTATAGCGCTTCACGGCATGCCACGTGGATTCGAGAAACCAGCGAGCGTCGTCAACGGTCCACGCCTTTTGCTTGCGACGCTGGTTCGGTTCGCGGCGTTTGTTCATCTTGACGGCGGTGACGGGATTACGGCCGATTATCTCGTCTTCAACCGCACAGGTCAGCGCAGCCCGGAGTGCGTCACGCGCGTCTTTGCGGCTACGCGCGGACAGCGTTTGCTGACAGCATTTCCCGATCGCGCAACAACGCCTTTTGCCCTCAGGCCGGGCGGAGTCTTTACCTTACGTACAACACCGGCATAGGACAGCGAGCTTGTTCAGCCATTGCCTGATGTCTTTGACCTGGATTTTGTCGAGCCGCTTTCCGCCGAGATGCGGGATGATACGGCGCCGCTGGCCTCCAAGAGCTGCTTGATAACGCCTCATCCAGTTGCCGTACGAGGCCCGTACAGCGCCTACTGTAGGAGCCTCATGCGGTCGCTCTTGAGAGCGGCAGGCAAGAGCAGGTCGTCGGCAAAGCGCTCCATCCAGGGAGCGAAGGTCTTGTGATGATCGCGGTGAAACGCGGTGTGCCCGCGAACGATGGAGGACGCCGCTCCGCTAGACGCCGATTATTTCTCTGCTGCCGGTGAGTCGGATAATGCCAGGGGGACAAGCCGGCCCACGCGACAGGAGATACTGGTGCAGATCATTCAGCCGCCACGAGTGGAACAGCGTCCCGAGAAGACCTATCTAGGCATCCGGGTAGTGACACCATTCCGCGGGATGCTGCGAGTCCGCGACGAGTTGCTAGCTGAGCTTTACATGTGGCTGGCGAGCCACGACATCGAACCAACCGGGCCGTTCTTCCTGCGCTTGCACGTCATAGACATGGAAGGTCCGATGGACCTCGAAGTAGGTGTCATCATCACGACGACAGAGCTCGAGGGCGATGACCGGGTCCGGCCTGGCGTGCTGCCAGCAGGCGGATACGCCACGCTTACTTACGTCGATCACGCCAGGCGCGCCAACAAGGCTCTCATCGAGTGGGCCCGCGACAACGGGGTCGCTTTCGATCGCTGGGATGAACCCAGCGGCGACGCCTTCGCCTGCCGATACGAGGCTTACATCACTGACCCGAGGCGCGAACCGCGCAAGACCAAGTGGGAGGTCGAGCTCAACATAAGAGTTGCGTGACGGCAGCCCCAGCGACATTCACACAACTTGGAGACCAACGGACATCGAGGGCCGGAAAAGCGAGTGCGCAGCGTCGCTGGAACCCGCACACTGCTGAGGTGAGCGCGCCGCCTGCCGAGGGAGCCAGGATCGCCTGGCGGGATGTTCCGGAGCCAGTGCACGCGGCGATCGGTCAGATTTGCGGCGCCCCAGTGATCGAGGCCCGGGACCAACCAGGCGGCTTCAGCCCGGGAGTGGCGGCGCGGGTCCGCTGCGCGGACGGGACCTGGTGGTTCGCCAAGGCGGCATCGGCTGAGGTCAACCCTGACACCCCGCGGCTGCACCGCCAAGAGGCGAGCGTGCTCGCCGGGCTTGACCCGCTGATCGCCGCGGGTCGGCTGCCGGTACCGCGCCTGCGCGGGACGGCCGAGTCCGGGCCTTGGTTTGCGCTCGTCGCTGAAGACGCGGCGGGCAGGCAGCCCGAGCTGCCCTGGCG
>JBAPYC010000222.1:0-7289 GCA_049284535.1 Streptosporangiaceae bacterium | reverse complement strand
GCCACCGTGGCCGAGCTGCGGCGGCGCTGGACTGAGGCCACCGCTGGGGATGGCGGCGGGGAGCGGGCCGCCGACGAGGACGGCGGGCTGGCCGGAGAGGACGCGGACGGTGACGGGTTCGGGTCCTATGTGGCGCGGCGGGCGACGCTGGCGCTGGACCGGGCCGAGTACCGGCTGCGCGGGCCCCGGTACAAGACGCCGAGCCTGGTCAAGGAGGAGATCCTGTCCTCCGGGCGGTTCCGGGCCGGGCTGCGCGCGGTCCGGCGCGAGCCGGATGCCGGCCCGCCGACGCTAGCCGAGGCAGGCGAGATCCTGGACGAGCTGGCCGCGGGCTGGAGCCGCCGGGTCATCGACATCGTGCCGGCCATCGGGCGGCTGATCTTCTCCCGGGGCTTCGACCCGCAGATCGACTACGACCCGGCCCAGGTGGAGCGGCTGCGCGCGGCCATGGCCCAGCATCCGGGCATCTTGCTGTGGTCGCACCGCTCCAACCTGGACAACCTGGTGCTGACCGCGGCGATGCAGGAGCAGGGGCTGCCACCCGCGCACCTGTTCGCCGGGATCAACATGGCGTTCGGGCCGATGGGCACGCTGCTGCGCCGGGCCGGGGTGATTTTCATCCGGCGTTCGGCCGGCGACGACGCGCTGTATAAGTATGTGCTGCGCGAGTACGTCGGGTACGTGCTGGAGAAGCGGTTCAACCTGTCCTGGTCGATCGAGGGGACCCGCTCGCGGACCGGGAAGATGCTGCCGCCGCGGCTTGGGCTGCTGTCCTACGCGGCCGACGCCTACCTGCAGGGACGGGTGGACGACATCGCGCTGCTGCCGGTGTCGATCACCTTCGATCAGCTGGACGAGATCGCCGAGTACGCCGAGTACGCACGGGGCGGGACGAAGAAGCCGGAAGGGTTCGGCTGGCTGTACGGCTTCATCAGGGCGCAGGGCGCCCGGCACTACGGCAAGGTCTACGTCCGGTTCGGCGAGCCGGTGTCGCTCGCATCGTTCCTGCGGCCCGTGGCCGGCGCTGCCGGCGGGACGGCTACCGGGGCTGGCGGCGAGCCGGCGGCCCCGGATCCGGCCGACCTGCGGCTGGCACTGCAGAAGACGGCGTTCGAGGTGGCGTGGCGGATCAACCAGGGCATGCCGGTTACGGCCACGGCGCTGGTCACTACCGTCCTGCTGGCCATGCAGGGAGCGGCGCTGACGTTCGGCCAGATCCGGCTGGGGCTGGCCGATGCGCTGGAGTACCTGGAGAGCCGTTCGGTGCCGCGGACGGCGAGCGCGCGAGCGCTGTCGGCGCCGGCGCCGGTGCGGGCCACGCTGGACGCGCTGGTGCACGGCGGGGTGGTGACCTACGTCGAGGGCGGCCGGGAGCCGGTCTGGCTGATCGGGCCCGAGCATCAGCTGGCGGCGACCTTCTACCGGAACTCGCTGATCCACTTCCTGCTCGATACCGCGCTGTGCGAGGTGGCGGTGCTCCGGGCGCGGGATGCCGCGGCGGCCGATGCTGCTGCCGTGGCCAGCGGGGAAGGCCCAGACGGCGGGGAGCCGGTGGAGACGTTCTGGGCGGAGATCGGCCGGCTGCGGGACCTGCTCAAGTTCGAGTTCTACTTCGCCGAGCGCGACGAGCACCGGCGTCAGGTGGCCGCGGAAATGGCCCGGCACGATCCCGGCTGGGAGGCGCGGCTGCGGGCGGGTCCCGAGGCGGCGGACGCGCTGCTGGCGCAGATGCGCCCTCTGGTGTCGCACGTCATGGTACGCCCGTTCCTGGACGCCTACCGGATCGTGGCGGACGTGCTGGCCAGCGAGGACCTGCCGGCCGGCGGCGAGCAGATCAAGTACCGGGCGCTCGGGCTCGGGCGGCAGTACGTGGCGCAGCGGCGGCTGCGCAGCTCGGAGTCGGTGTCGGTGCTGCTGTTCCAGACCGGGCTGCAGCTGGCGCAGAACCTGGGCCTGCTCGAGCCCGGCCCGGACCTGTCGGAGCTGCGGCGCCGGCGCGCGGAGTTCCTGGCCGAGCTGCGGGATCTGGTGCGCAGGCTCGGCCAGATAGAGGATCTGGCTATCCGGCGTTACATCCGGGATGCGGTCAGCGGAGCGCCGACGGACTGAGCACGCAGGCGCCAGCTAATGCTTCCGGATGGCGGAAGTTTCCGCGGAAGATTGAAGCTTCGTGGAAGATCTGGGGTATCCCAGTCCACCTAATCTTCCACGAAGCTCGGATCTTCCACGATGTTGGGACGAGGGAGGCGGATGAGAAGGAGGGGCGTTAGTCGAGGTCCTCTATGAAGGCGCGGAGCTGGCGGAGATTGCGGCACTCGCGGACGGAGTCGCAGAACGGCTGGTAGCGGGCGATAACCGAGTCGCCGCTGTTCCACACGTTCCTGGCCTCTGGGTTCAGCCAGAACACGTGCCCGGCCCGCTGGCTGACGGCCTTCAGGGCGCCTTCGCAGGGGTCGTGGTAGTTCGTGCGGGCGTCGCCGAGCACGATCACGGTGGTTCGCCTGCGCACCTCCGCCCCCCACGCATCCCAGAACGAGGTCAGCGCGTGCCCGTAGTCCGACCGGCCGTCCAGCCAGACGCCGCTGCCCGCGGCATTGAGCTGCCGGGAGACCTCGACCACGTCGGGCGCCCGCTGCAGCACGTCGGTCACCTCGTCCATGCCGTCCACGAACACGAAGCTGCGCACCCGGGAAAACTGCGACCGCATCGCGTACATCAGCTGCAAGGTGAAGCCCGCGAACGTGGCGACCGAGCCGGAGATGTCGGCCAGCACGAACAGTTCGGGCTTGGCCGGGTGCGGCTTGCGGAACGCCGGGCGCACCGGCACTCCCCCAGTGCTCAGCGACCGGCGCACGGTCCGCCTGAAGTCCAGCGTGCCGCGCCGCCGCTGGCGCCGCTTGGCCGCCAGGCGACCCCCCAGCCTGCGGGTGAGCGGATCCAGCACGGCCCGCATGTCGGCGATCTGGTCGCGGGAGGAGCTCAGGAAATCGGCGTCCTCCGGCAGCGGACGGCGCAGGGTACGGGCTACCGCCGCGGCCCCGCGGTCCTCGACCAGCATCTGGCGGACCTGCGCCTCGACCAGCTGGCGGAACCGGGCCAGCTGGGCCTCCATTCGCTCCAGTTCCAGCCGCCGCATCAGCGGGTCGATGTCCTGATCGACCGCCTCGGCCAGCTCCGCCATCAGCCGGTCCGGGGCGGCCGCCCGCATCGTGCGGAACACGTAGTACGTGCCGGCCACCGGCCGGCCGGGCTCGAACCCGGAGTGCCGGTCCACCAGGACGCTCGCGATGGCCCGCATCAGGACCTCGTTGGCCTCGCGCAGGGCGGTCAGCAGCAGCTCGGACAGCCCGGCGTCGTCCATGGACGCCAGGACGCCGGAGCCGCCTGCGCCTTCGCCGCCGAGACCGCCCGAGCCAGCGCCCTGGCCGGGTCCACCCCCTGATCCGGCGCCCTGGCCCTGGCCCCCCTGGCCCAGGGTCCCGGCCTGAGCGTACTGGGAAGGGTCGGCGGCGAAGTAGACGTCGAAGACGGTGTCGAAGGCCAGCTCGTGATCGTGGTTCTTGACCAGCACCGCGCGCAGGGCCGCCTTCACCGTGTTCCGGTCACCGACCGGCAGGTGCTGCAGGCTCTGCACCGCATCGACCCGTTCCGCCAGCGAGACGGGCACGCCGAGCTCGCGCAGTTCGGCGATCATGCCTTCGATGGCGGCGAGCATGGCTGGCCCTTCCGGGAGGTTAACGAGCGTGTTATGAGCATTATCGGACGGCCCGTCAGGCGGCCGGCGGCCCGGGCCTAAGGTTGATGGTGTCGGCGGGACGTGCGCGCAGCGGGAGCCAGCATTGTGGATACGCAGGAGATAGCGAGCCGGCTCGGCGGCGTGGGCTATCTCGCCGATGAGCACACCTGCACCGTGCTGTGGCTGGCTGGTCAGCTCGGCAAGCCAGTTCTGATCGAAGGGCCGGCCGGCACCGGAAAGACCGACCTGGCCGTCAGCATGGCGAGGGCTACGGCCAGCAGGCTGATCAGGCTGCAGTGCTACGAGGGCCTGGACGAGAGCAAGGCGCTGTATGAGTGGAACCACTCCAAGCAGCTGCTGCGTATCCTGGCCGATCAGGTCTCCTCGGCCACCCGGACCGGCCAGCGGACGGCAGAGTGGACCGAGACGGGCATCTTCACCGAGGAGTTCCTGCTGACCCGTCCGCTGCTGGACGCCATCTCCTCCGCTGAGCCTGTCGTGCTGCTGATCGACGAGGTGGACCGGATGGACGTCGAGGCCGAGGCCCTGCTGCTCGAGGTGCTCTCGGATTACCAGGTGTCGGTGCCTGAGTTCGGCACGGTCACCAGCGCCCAGATCCCGCTGGTGTTCCTCACCTCGAATCGCTCGCGTGACCTGACCGAGGCGCTCCGGCGCCGGTGCCTGTACCTCTACCTGGACTATCCGCCGGCCGAGCGGGAACGCGAGATCATCCGGATGCGAGTCCCCGGCGTTTCCGGGCACCTGGCCGCGCAGATCGCCGCGTTCATCGGCTCGCTGCGCCGGCTCGACCTGCGGCAGCACCCGTCGGTGTCCCAGACCCTGGACTGGGCCCGGACCCTGCTGGCCCTCGGCGTCCGGGACCTCGACGCCGGACTGGCGGCCGAGTCGCTGCCGGAGCTGCTCAGCTACCGGGCCGACCTGGAACGGGCCGCCGCGGAGCTTGCGGCCGGCCAGCTGCCCGGCAGCTGAGCATCCGCGGCCCAGCGATCAGCGGCCCAGCGATCAGCGGCCAGCCATCAGCGGCCAGCCATCAGCGGCCCAGCGATCAGCGGTCCAGGAAGTCCAGCACGGCCTGCATGCAGCGGACGTCACCCGGGGTGCCGAAGTGATCGACACCTCGCAGCGTGACCAGGCGCGCATCGGGCATCGCTGCGACCAGCGCGTCGCCCGGGCCGGCCGGATCGCCGTCACCGAGCACGACGAGCACGGGGCAGGAGATCCCGGCCAGATCACCGGCGGCCAGCGGGCTTTGCGGCCTGCGCAAGAAGGCGATCAGCGCATCCCGGTCGTTGCCCAGGCCATCGGCGAGACGACGGAACACCACGCCCGTTCGATTCTCCGGATCTGTCGTGTCTTTGAGCGCCGCCACGATCGGCTCCGGGTCGTTCCGGCCGAACACGCCGTCACCGATGCCGAGCAGGGCCAGCCGCCGGAACCGCCGCGGTTGCGCGGCGGCCAGCCGCAGCAGGACCTGCGCCCCGGCGGAAAACCCGATGGCGTCGAGGAGCTCATATCCGGTGATGGCCGCGGCTACATGATCCTCCACCGAGGGGTAGCCCACCGGGGAGGCCGGCCGCGGCGCCTGCCCGTGGCCGGGCAGGTCAACGGCGATTGTCTCCCGGCCGGCGTCGGCCAGCAGGTCAAGCCAGCCCGGCCGGCGCCAGTTGTGGTCGGCGGAGGAGGCAAAGCCGTGCACCAGCAGCACCGGGCCCTGCTGAGGTGGGCCCGCGTCAGCAGGCATGACGGCCGGTCAGCAGCGGGGAGCGGGCCACGGCGGCGCTCGTCAGCGGGCTTTCCGGAGCTCGGTGGTGGCCCGCTCGATGTCGGACTGGTGCTTCAGCAGCATGTACAGGGTGCTGATGACCAGGTCGGTGCTGATCTCCTCGGTGCCGAGCAGGAGCAGCGCCCGGGCCCAGTCGATGGTCTCCGATACCGACGGCCGCTTCTTCAGATCGAGCTGCCGCAGCGATCGCACCACACCGGCGATCTGGCCGGCCAGGGTGGCGCTTATCCCGGGGACCCGGCTGAGCACGATCTCCTGCTCCCGCTCGGGCGGGGGATAGTCGATGAACAGGTACAGACACCGCCGCTTGAGCGCCTCGGACAGCTCGCGTGAGTTGTTCGAAGTCAGGAACACCATCGGTGTCTGGGCGCTGGAGATCGTGCCGAGCTCGGGCACCGAGACCTGGTAATCCGAGAGCACCTCGAGCAGCAGGGCCTCGGTCTCGACGTCGAGGCGGTCGACCTCGTCGATCAGCAGGACGACCGGATCGGGCGAGCGGATGGCAGCCAGCAGCGGCCGGGCGAGGAGGAACTCCTCGCCGAAGATGTCTGCTTGCAGTTCGGACCAGTCCGCGCGGTCCTGGCCAGCCCGTTCGGCCTGGATGCGGAGCAGCTGCTTGGAGTAGTTCCACTCATACAGCGCCTTGGCCTCATCCAGCCCCTCGTAGCACTGCAGCCGGATCAGCCGCACACCTGTCACTTGAGCCACGCTCCTGGCCAGCTCGGTTTTGCCCGTGCCGGCCGGGCCCTCCACGAGCACCGGCTTGCCGAGGCGGTCGCCCATATACACGACCGAGCTGATGCGCTCGTCCGGCAGGTACCCCGCCGTCCTGAGCTCACTCCCGACCTGGTCGGGTGAGTCGAATCGGTGGTCCTGGCCCACGGCGTGGCCCGCATCGGGTCGGCGGCTCACTCCTGCCCTGCCCTTCTGCCCGGTGCATCAAGCCCGCGCCAAAACTGCTGCTGAAATCAGATTACAGAGGTGGCTGCGCGGTTCAGTGTCCAGGCACCCACGGGCCGACGCCGCCGATGCGCTCGATGGAGTAGCGGACGATGTAGCCGGGACCCTTCGGCGCCGGGAACTCGGCGTCGGGAGCCAGGTAGATCTTGGTCAGGCGGTTGAGCAGGTCCCAGGTGCCGGCGCTGGGTTCGATCGTCGCCCGCGCCCGCAGCACGGCGTAATGGTTCATGAAGACGCCCGGCACCCGCGGCGCGTCGAAGGACAGCACCACCCGGGGGTCCCGGTCGATGTTGCGCAGCTTCGCGTGCCAGGACATGTGGCCGCTGAGGAGATCGTCGCCGTCCAGGCCGATCCAGATGACGGTTACCTGCGGGCTCCCGTCGGCGTTGATGGTGCTCAAGTGAGCCATAGGACCGGACTTGATCAAGTCGCGGAGTTCGGCCGGGAGCGCGGTCACGAGCTGATTTCTTCTGTCACGCGCTCACCGTACCGGGGCGGGGCCCGCTGGGGCACGCGGGCTTAGGGGGTCTGGGGCATGAGAAGCAGCTTTCCGGTGGTGGTGCGCGACTCCAGGTCGCGGTGGGCCTGGGCCGCATCGGCCAGCGGGTAGCGGCCGCCGACGCCGACGCGCAGCTTGCCGTCCGCGATCAGGCCGAACAACTCGGCCGAGCGGGCCAGCAGCGCCTCGCGGGTGGGGATGTGATCGAAGAAGGTCGGATAGCAGATCCTGATGCTGTTCGGCAGCTCGCGCAGCGGCACCACCGGGACCTCGCCGATGACCGCGCCGTA
>JBAPYC010000221.1:0-10187 GCA_049284535.1 Streptosporangiaceae bacterium | reverse complement strand
GATCGAGGGCGCGCCGGTTCCGCCGGATGCGGGGCTGGACTTTACTGCGGCACGGTCCGCGTGGTGGCGATGGTCGGAACTGGCGGCCGGGGCCGGCGTGGGGATGCCGGCCGGTGGCGGTGGCGAGCTCCCGGAGGCGGGGCGGCGGTATGCGGAGTTGCTGGCGGCGGTCGGTGAGCTGCTGGAGCGGGCGGCGGAGCGGCTGCGGGAACGGGACGAGGTGTGGCGGCCGGCCGGGACGGCGCTGGCGGCATGGACCGAGGCGGCATGGACCGAGGCGGCGCGGGACGGGAGCGGGGGCGTTGAGCGGAGCGAGGCGCTGGAGCAGGCGGGGGCGTGGCTGCGGGCCGCAGGGCGGGAGGTCACCCGGGAGCGGCTGGCGGAGCTGGGCCGCGGAGCCGGGCTCGAGGCGGTGCTCACGGAACTGGAACCGGGGGAACGGGCTGGTCTGGGGGTGGAGTTGTTTCTGGATGGGGCGGGGGTTTCTGGTGGCCCGTTCGGGTTCGTGGTGGTGGATCAGCCGGAGGAGGCCGATGCTGGGCGGCTGGCCCGGGCGCTGGAGCGGGCTGCCGAGCGGATTCAGGTGATCGTGGCCGCGAGGGACGAGGGGCTGGCGGCAGCGCTGGGAAACGCGGCCACCGTGGTGGAGTTGCCTGGCTAGAGCAGGATGGCGGCGGGTACCTCGAGGACGCGGCCGGTCAGGCTTTCGGCTTCCGGGGAGAGAGCAAACGCGACCAGGTCGGCCACGTCGGCGACGCTGCCGAAGCGGCGCAGCGCGATCGTCTCGGCCAGGTCGTGGCGGCCCTCCTCGGGCACCAGGGCGGCCACGTCGCGCGGACGGATAACCGGGCCGGGGGTCACGGCGTTGACGCTGACGCCGAACCGGGCGGCCTGGCTGGCCAGCGACTGGACGAATCCGTCCACTCCCGGGCGGGTCAGCGTGTGATGGGCCGCGGGCGCGTGGTCGTACTCGCCGCACACCGAGGACACGGTGACGATCCGCCCGGAGCGGCGCTTCATCATGGCGGACGCCGCCGTCCGGCACAGGTGGAACACCCCGTCCAGGCCGGTGTCGATGACCGTGCGCCATTCGGCTTCGGGGATCAGGGCCAGCGGCCGGTCCCGGGCGATCCCGGCACAGCTCACCATGGCGTCCACTGGCCCGAGCTCGTCCTCGGCCCGGGCGAACCACTCCGTGACCTCGGCGGCCAGCCTCACGTCGACCTCGGTGGCGAACACCCGGGCGCCGAGCTCGCCGGCGGCCTTCTCGGTCTTGATCGCGGCCAGCTCGTCGTCGCGATAGCTGAAGCTGACGTCCCAGCCATCAGCCGCCAGCCGGCGCACGATGGCCGCGCCAACGCCGCGGGACCCGCCGCTGACCATAGCAACCCGGCGGTTATTGTGGCTCACGGTCCGCCCTCCCCCGATGGTGACACAGAGCAACCCTTTCTATCGCCATAACCAACAGAGGGTAAACATCAGGCGACGCGTAGTTGATTAGCTTAGGGGCAGGGCTCCGGCCCCTCGCGAGCGACACCCCGTGGATTAGGCTGAACCGTGCCCCAGCTACGCATCGGAACCCTTGGTTCGTCACGCATCGCCCTTACGGCCCTGATCGAACCCGCCGCGAGCCTGCCCGGCGTGACGGTGACCGGGGTCGGGACCCGGGACAAAGACCGGGCCGAGGCCTTCGGGCTGCGGCACGCGATCGCGGCCGCCTACGGCTCCTATGAGGACCTGCTGGCCGACCCGGAGATCGACGCCGTCTACAACCCGCTGCCGAACTCGCTGCACGGGGCGTGGACGCTCAAGGCGATCGAGGCCGGCAAGCACGTGCTCTGCGAGAAGCCGTTCGCCTCCAACGCCGAGGAGGCGGAGCAGGTCGCCGCGGCCGCGGAGGACTCCGGCCTGGTGGTCATGGAGGCGATGCACTACCGCTACCACCCGCTGATCGAGCGGCTGCGCGAGGTGGTAGGTGAGCTGGGCCCGGTACGGCACCTGCAGGCCTGGACCAGCTTCGCCATCGCCAACCCCGGTGACATCCGGTACGACTACGACCTGGCCGGCGGCGCCCTGATGGACGGTGGCTGCTACGCCATCGACTGCCTGCGGCTGCTTGGCGGCGACGACGCCCGGGTAACGGGCGCGGTGGCCGATCCGGTCGGCGAGAATCCGGACGGCCGGCCTGGAGCCGTGGCGGACCGGGCCGTGGCGGCCCGGCTTGCCTTCGGGGGCGGGGCCACCGCCTGGTTCGACTCGTCCTTCACCAGGGACGGCGACTTCGTGGCCGACCTGCACGTGATCTGCCGGGATGGCGAGGTCCGGCTGGACAACTTCATCTTCCCGCACCGCGGGCGGCTGGTGGCGAGCCGGGACGGTTCGGTGATCGCCGACGAGAAGGGCGGCGAGGAGACCTCCTACGTGTACCAGCTCCGGGCCTTCGCCGCGGCGATCGAGGGCGGCCCCGGCGGCGACCCGGTGCCCACGTCGGCGGCCAGCGCGGTCAATACCATGCGGCTGATCGACGACTGCTACGACGTGGCCGGCCTCGCGCTCCGGTGACGCCAGACTCGATGACGCCGGGTTCGATGACGCCAGGTTCGATGACGCCGGGTTCAATGACCCCGGCCTCGATGACGCCGGCCTCGATGACAGCCGCGGGAGCCGAGGCGGCACGGTTCGCCGCCGAACTGATCAGGATTGACACCACCAACCGGGGCGGCGGAGACGGCCGCGAGCGGCCGGCCGCGGAATACGTGGCCGCCCGGCTGGCCGAAGCCGGGCTGGAGCCGATACTGCTCGAGTCGGCGCCGGGGCGGGCCAACGTGGTGGCCCGGATCAGCGGATCCGGGAGCCAGGAAGAAGCTTCTCAGGGTGCACTGCTGCTGCACGGGCACCTGGACGTGGTGCCAGCGGACCCGGCGTCCTGGTCGGTGCACCCGTTCTCGGGAGAGATCCGCGACGGCGTGCTGTGGGGGCGCGGCGCGGTCGACATGAAGAACGCGGACGCGGTGCTGCTCGCGCTGGCCCGCCAGTGGGCCCGCGACGGCGAGCGGCCGCGGCGGGACGTCGTGCTCGCGTTCACCGCGGACGAGGAGGACACCGGTGCGTTCGGCGCGCGCTGGCTGGTAGAGCGGCACCCGGAGCTGTTCGAAGGCTGCACCGAGGCCATCGGGGAATCGGGCGCCTTCACCTTCCACGCCGGGCCTGGGCAGCGGCTCTACCCGGTCGCCTCGGCCGAACGGGGCACGGCCTGGCTGAAGCTGACCGCCCGCGGCCGGGCCGGGCACGGCGCCAAGCCCAACCCCGAGAACGCGGTGACCAGGCTGGCCGGCGCGGTGACCCGGATCGGCGCCCATACCTGGCCGCTGCGGCTCATCCCGACCGTCCGGGCTGCGGTCGAGGCCATCGCCGCGGCCGCGGGTGTGGAGTTGCCCCCTGAAGCGCTCGAGGGCGGCGTGTCCGCGGACGAGCTGCTGGCGGCACTCGGTCCTGGTGGGACGCTCGTCTCGGGAACCGTGCGCAACAGCGCCAACCCGACCATGCTGCAGGCGGGCTACAAGATCAACGTGATCCCGGGTGAGGCAGTGGCCTACGTGGACGGCCGGGTGCTGCCGGGCTTTGAAGATGAGTTCGGCGACACCATCGACGAGCTGACCGGTCCCGACGTGAAATGGGAGTACGCGCACCGGGAGGTAGCGCTGGAAGCCCCGCTCGACGCTCCGTTGATGGCCCAGATGACCAGCGCCTTGCTGGCCGAGGACCCCGGCTCCACCGTGGTGCCTTACTGCATGAGCGGCGGCACGGACGGCAAGCAGTTCGCCCGGCTGGGCATGACGTGCTACGGATTCACCCCACTCCTTCTGCCCGCCGGCTATGACTACTACGCCATGTTCCATGGCGCCGACGAGCGGGTGCCACTGTCCGCCCTGGAGGCCGGTGTGCGGATTATGCACCGATTGCTCACCGCGACCGCGGCCTGACCCATCGCGCGGCAGACAATTTTCTGCTCTTTTTTCATCGGCATTTTCGCAGGTAGACGCCCATGTTGCCGATGTGACGACCGGGAAACTGCGACGCCGGATGGTATCGCCCGGCGGTTAACGGGCACCGCTGTAGGTGTAGGGCGATGGGCAGGAGGTAGTGAATGACCGTAGCTGAGGTACCGTCCGGCACACCCGCAGCAGCTCAGGCCTGGCTCGGCGGACGGTTCCGGCTCGGTGAGCGGATCAGCCTGGACGAGCAGGTCAGCGGGCCGTGTGGCCCCTCCCTCGAGGCAAGCGGGCTGTCGCTGTGGAAGGCTACCGACCGGCTGCTCGGCCGGCCCGTCACGATCTACCTGCTGCCCGCGGGACAGTCCGTCCCGCCGGTCGTGACCGAAGCCGTGCAGGCGGCCGCGAAGGTGTACGACTCCCGCCTGGCCACGATTTACGACACCGAGTTCGACCCCGAGTGCCCCTACATCGTGTCCGAGTGGACGCCCGGCACCCACCTGGAAGACCTCGTGCTCACCGGCCTGCCCGACCCGGCGCTGGCCGCCGCCATGATCGCCGACGCCGCCGATGCCATCGCCGTCGCGCACCAGGCCCACTGCCCGCACCTGCGGCTCACGCCGCGCTCGCTGCGCTGGGACACCAGCTGCGGCCTGAAGATCACCGGTCTCGGCATCGACGCCGCCCTTTGCGGGGTCGACCTCGGCACCGAACCCGAGGCGGCGCGGGACGCCGACACCCGGGCGCTGGGCCGGATGCTTTACACCCTGCTCACCGGCTACTGGCCCGGCGAGGACGCCACGGCGCTGCCAGCCGCCCCCCGGCACAAGGGACAGGTCTGCACGCCGCGGCAGGTCCGGGCGGGAGTTCCCGCCCTGCTCGACGCCATCACCTTCCGGGCGCTGCGGGGCCAGGCCGCGGACGCCCCGCTGCGCCCGCAGACGCCGGCCGGGCTGGCCATGGCCCTGCGCATGGTGCAGCGGCCGTCCTACCAGCTGACCGAGCCGGAAGAGGAGAACGCAGCCTGCGGGCCGAACCGGGCCGGGCGGAACGCGCACCGCCATGTCATGGCGCGGCACGCCCGGAAGGGTCCGGGCTCCAGTAAGAGCTCCACCCTCCTCAGGGCGTGAGCAGGGTCCGGATCCGGTCCTGACCTACGGCCAGCAGCAGGGTGGGCAGCCGGGGACCGGTGTCCTTCCCGATCAGCAACCGATACAGCAGGATGAACCAGGCGCGCTGGGCCTTCTTGATCTCGTCCGTGGGCTTGGCGTCGATGGTCAGGCCGCGCTGCAGCTTGGGGATGCCGTAGAGCAGGGTGGTCAGGCCCTCCAGTGACCAGTCCGTGCTCATGCCCTCGGTCAGCAGCTTGAGTGCGCCGCGATCCTCGTCGGACAGGGCGGCCAGCTGGGCGACGTCGGGCTCGGACCGGACCCGGGTGCGCTCCTGCGGGGCAAGATACTCGGCCACCCAGGCCTGCGCGCAGTCCAGCCGGGGCCGGACCTCGTCCAGCGAGCTGACCGGGTCCCCGATGGTCAGGTCGCGCACGATGCGCAGCATCTGCACCTCGTCCCCGGCCGTGATGTCGGCCACCGAGGCCAGCGTGCGGAACGGCAGCGGCCGGGGGGTGACCGGCAGCAGGCCCTCGGCGGTCCCGGCCGAACGGGCCCAGATTGCTTGCTTCAGCGGGTCGGCTTCGCCGTCGGCGACCTGGCGGGTCAGCTTGTCCCACTCGTCGTAGACCCGGCCGACCTCGTCGCCGAAGGCCAGCGTGATCGACTGCTCGGGGCGCCGCCGCGCGTACAGCCAGCGCAGCAGCGGGGCCTCGAAGATCTCCAGGGCGTCGGCCGGGGTCGGCGCGCCGCCGCGGGAGCCGCTCATCTTGGCCGACCCGGAGGTGCCGACGAAGGAGTAGGCGAAGTGCAGCGGCATCTCGCCGCCGAAGATCTCGCTGACCAGCTCGCCGCCGACGGTGAAGCTGGACCCGGGCGAGGAGTGGTCCACGCCGGCCGGCTCGAACGTGACGTGCTCGTAGGCCCAGCGCATCGGCCAGTCGACCTTCCAGACCAGCTTGCCAGCGACCTCGGCGATCGGCACCGGGCCGATCGCGGCGCCGCAGGCGCAGGTGTAGCTGATCTCGGTGGTGTCGTCGTCGAACGCGGTGACCGTGGTGTCGTCGCGTCCGCAGATCGCGCAGTACGGCTTGAATGGGTAGTAGGCCGCGGCGGCACGAGGATCGCCGTCGTCTTCGGGATCGCCGGACCGTTTGGTCTGGTATCTGGTCAGCACACTCTGGATATCGGACCGCCGGCGCATCGCGAGGATGATCTGGTCGGTGTACGCACCCGAGGTGTACATCTGGGTCTGGCTGACCTCGGTGACGCGGATGCCGAGCCGGGCCAGCGCGTCGCGCAGCGGGTCCTTGAAGTGCTCGGCCCAGTTCTCGTGCTCACCGCAGGGATCGGGCACCGCGGTCAGCGGACGGCCGATGTGCTCGGCGAACGACTCCGGGTAGCCGGCCGGCACCCGCCGGAACCGGTCGTAGTCGTCCCAGGACAGGATGTGCCGGCATTCCGCGCCGTCCCGCCGGACCTGGTCCGCGACCAGGTGCGGGACCATGAGCTCGCGCAGGTTGCCCAGGTGCACCGGACCGGACGGGCTGATGCCCGAGGCGCAGGTCGGCGGCCGGCCGGGGTGCCGACGTGCCGCTTCGGCGCGCACCTGCTCGGCCGTGCGCACTACCCAGTCCTCCGCTGGAGCCACGGTCAGGCCACCTCCCTACCCTTCGCAGCCATCAGGGTACAAGCAACGGGGCCCGGGCCACGACGCGGATTGCGCGTGGCCCGGGCCCCGAAAGGGGGGACTAGCGGGTGAACTCGCCCGCCAGCTTGGCCAGGTCTGGCAGACCCAGGCCGATACCCTCGTTGTACTTCTCGCCGGGGTTACCGGTGTAGTAGATGTTGTCGTTGCTGGTGCTCGCCTGGTTCAGCTGGGTGAACGGGTCCTGGCCGCTGGTTGCGGCCGCGTAGATGGACGGGTTCCAGAACCCGACCCGGTGGCCCAGGTAGGAGTCGATCACCGCGGTGGAGCCGTTGAGCTGCGGCGCCACGAAGCTCGTGCCGCCGTACTCATTGAGGCCGCCGACGGACGCCCCGTAGACCAGGTAGCCGGTCTCCGGGTCGGCATTGGTGGACACGTCCGGCACTGCGCGCCCGTTACCGCCACCCGAGGTCACTGGCGGAGTGGGATTGAAGTCCCACGCGGTCGGCTCGCTCAGGCCCGGGGCGACCGTGGTGTAGTCGGTGGGGGTCAGGTACTCCACCGCGTGGAAGTTGTGCGTGCCGGATATGCCCTCCTGGTACAGCGGGGTCGGATAGAACTGGCTGAAGCCGCCGCCGCTGCCCACCACGTGCGTTTCCGCGGCGGTGGCCAGCGATACGCCGGTGGTGGCGGCGACGGCCGGCCACAGGTAATCCCAGCCCCAGATGCGCTGGGCCTTCACCGACACCGTGGCAGTCCCGTCCGGGCCGGTCAGGGTGCCGGTCCACGGCAGCGTGGTGCCGCCGGCCGCGGTGATGTACGGGCTGTCGGCCGGGTTGTCCGCCGACAGGTTGGTGGTGCCCAGGTCTTCGCTCGCGGTGTAGGCGCCCGCGTCGGCCGAGGAGGTGAACGCGGACTGGCCCTGGACGGCCATTTCCAGGAAGGCCTCGTCGAACGCGGCCGCGTAGGTGGCCGGCTCCTCGCCACTCAGAATGGCCGCTTCGATGATGGTCTCGGACTCGCCCCAGCTTGCCGAGACGTCGCTGGCGGTGTTCTGGCTGGCCGCGGTGAAGAACGCGTCGGCGAAGCCGGGGTCGGTGTTCGGGGCCTGGTAGCTAATGACGTTCGCGCCCGGCGCGAGCGCCCCGGACTGCTCAATGTCCAGGTCAGTCTCGTCTGATCCGGACGTCAGGCTGGGCGCGCCCGGGCCGCCGTCGATGTTGTCCACGGTCAGGCTGCCGGTGCGCTTGACGTGCGCGATGTTGTCCCAGAAGTGCTCCGGCGCCCCCGGGTCGACCGCGGCCAGGGTGACGATGCCGACGGTCTGGCCGGAGCCGGTCGCACCGTGGGCGTAGAGCGGGTTCAGGTTGTAGGTCTTGGAGAAGTACGACGGCAGGTGGCAGCCGTTGGGCAGGCCGAAGGTGGCCAGGCAGGAGTTCGAGCTGCCGGCCTGCGGCTTTAGCAGGTCCGTGGTCGCCTTGACGGCGTGGTCGGCATACGGGGCGTAGTTGCTCAGCCCCAGGATGGCGAGCACGAAGTTGGACAGCCGGTATGGCAGCAGCGCGGAGCCCACGTTGCCGTGCACGGTCTGGGCCGGTACCCCGCTGAGCCCGTCGCGGCCCGCCTGGGCCGGCACGTGGTACTGCTTCTGGGTCACCGACAGGGCGCTGTCGAACTCACCGGCCGTGCCGGTGGCCGACACGTCCACCTTGTCCGCGTAGACGGTGGTCTTGATGCCGAACTTGGCCAGGTAAGCGGTGAGCGCGTTGATGTTGCTCGTGGTCTGGCCGTAGACGCTGGCGAACTGGCCGACCGACAGGTAATGCCGGATACCCACCTGGGCCGCGACCTTCAGCGCGCCGACGTTGCGCTCGCGCAGGATGAACGACACGTCTTCCGGCGTGCTGGCCGGGGTGGTACCGAAAACCGCAGCGCCAGGCAGCGCGGCGACGTTGATGCCCGACGCCACCTTCTGCGGGGCGGTCGGGCTGGGCGTCGCCGCCGAAGCCGAGCTGGAAAGGGCCAGGGGGGTCACCGCGGCGGCCACCCCCAGCGCTATCCCGGCTGATAGCCGGGCCGTTCTTTTAAGGATCATGTCCTGTGCTCCGTCCGTCCTGCGAGCTGGTTCGCCATGGTTCGTTGCGGTTCGCCATGGAACGTGGAAATTATGCCAGCTGGTATACGGGAGACAGGAGAACTCAGACAAGTCACATGATTACAATCCGCTCGGCGATTGTTACCGGCGTTAACCCGCGTGGGCCGGACGCGACGAAGCCCCGGGGCAGGCCCCGGGGCTTCGTACGGCAAGCGGCGGTTAGCGGCTGAAGTCGCCGGCCAGTTCGGTCAGGTTCGGGGTGCCGAGACCGACCGCCTCGTTGAAGGGCTCACCAGGGTTTCCGGTGTAGTAGAGGTTGTCGTTGCTGGTGCTCGCCGTGCTCAGCGGGTTGAACGGATCGCCGTGGCCAGCCGCGGCGGCGTAGATCGACGGGTTCCACAGCCCTACCCGGTGCCCCAGGTAAGAGTCGATCACTGCGGTGGACCCGTTCAGCTGCGGGGACACGAAGCTGGTGCCGCCCCAGCCGCCCTGGAGAACCGGCTGGCCGACTCCGGCGAACGACGGCTCGTAGAGCAGGTAGCCGCTGTACGGGTCGGCATCGGTGGACACGTCTGGCATGGCCCGCCCGTTGCCGGAGCCGGAGCTCACCGGCGGGGTCGGGTCGAGCGTCCAGTCGGTCGGCTCAACCAGCCCGGGCGCCACGGTCGCGTAGTCGATCGGGGTCAGGTACTGCACGGCGTGGAAATTGTGCGTGCCCGCCACACCCTGCTGGTAGGCCGGGGTGGGCTCAATCTGGCTGAAGCCCCCGCCGTCACCGCCGATGTTGGCCTTGGCGGCGGCCAGCTCGGACTCGCCGTTGACCTTGGCGATGGCCGGCCACAGGTAGTCCCAGCCCCAGGCGCGCTGGGTTTTCACCGTCACCGTCGCGCTGCCGTCCGGGCCGGTCACGGTGCCGGTCCACGGCAGCGTGGTGCCGCCGGCCGCGGTGATGTAGGGGCTGTCGCTCGAGGTGTCGACGGACAGGTTGGTGGTGCCGAGGTCGCCGCTGGCGTCGTAGGCGCCCGCGTCGCCTGAAGCCAGGAAGCCGGACTGGCCCTGCACCGCGAACTCCAGGAAGGCCTCGTCAAAGGCAGCCTGGTAGGTGGCGGCCTCCTGGCCGGCCAGGATCAGCGACTCCAGGTAGGTCTCGGATTCGCCCCAGCTGGCCGAGACGCTCCCGGCCACGTTCTGGCTGGCGGCGGTGAAGAAAGCGTCGGCGAAGCCCGGGTCCGTGTTGGGCGCCTGGTAGAGGATGACGTTGGCGCCCGGGGCCACGGCGCCGGACTGCTCGATGTCCAGGTCGGTCTCGCCCGAGCCCGCGGCGTCGCTGGGCGCGCCAGGTC
>JBAPYC010000220.1:0-1642 GCA_049284535.1 Streptosporangiaceae bacterium | reverse complement strand
ACGATGGCCTCGGCCCGGTCCAGGTCCTTGTCGTTGACCTGGTTCAGCAGCTCGCGGTTCTTGGCCGCGCCGGGAAGCATGCCGAGCAGGTTCCCGATCGGGCCGAGCTTGCGCACCATGGACAGCTGCTCGACGAAGTCCTCGAGCGTGAAACCCTCGCCGGAGGCGAGCCGCCCGGCCAGGTCGGCGGTCTGATCGGCGTCGAATGCCTTCTCGGCCTGCTCGATCAGGGTGAGCATGTCGCCCAGGTCGAGGATCCGGGACGCCATCCGGTCCGGGTGGAACAGGTCGAAGTCCTCGAGCTTCTCCCCCGAGGACGCGAACATGATCGGGCGCCCGGTCAGCTCCACGATGGATAGCGCGGCACCACCTCGGGCGTCGCCGTCGAGCTTGGTCAGCACCACGCCGTCGTAGCCGACCCCGTCCAGGAAGGCCTGCGCGGTCGCCACCGCGTCCTGGCCGATCATCGCGTCGACCACGAACAGGATCTCGTCCGGCTGGGTGGCGTCCCTGATCGCGATGGCCTGCGCCATCATCTCCGCGTCCACACCGGTGCGGCCGGCGGTGTCGATGATGACCATGTTCTGCTGGCGGCGCCGGGCCTCTTCCAGCGAGTCCCGCGCGGCGGCCACCGGGTCGCCCACGCCGTTGCCGGGGAACGGCGCGTACACCGGTACGCCCGCGCGCTCACCGACGACCTGAAGCTGCTGCACCGCGTTCGGCCGCTGGAGGTCGGCGGCGACCAGCATGGGCGTGTTGCCCTGGTTCTTGAGCCACAGGGCCAGCTTGGCCGCGAGCGTGGTCTTACCGGAGCCCTGCAGGCCGGCCAGCAGGATCACGGTCGGCGGGACCTTGGCGAACCGCAGCCGCCGCGTCTCGCCGCCGAGGATGCCGATGAGCTCCTCGTTGACGATCTTGATGACCTGCTGGGCCGGGTTCAGGGCGGCGGAGACTTCCTCGCCGTTGGCTCGCTCCTTGACCCGGGCGATGAACTGCCTGACGACCGGGAGCGCGACGTCCGCCTCGAGCAGAGCGATTCGGATTTCCCGGCAGGTCGCGTCGATATCAGCCGCGGTCAGCCGACCGCGGCCGCGCAGGGAAGAAAAAACCTGCGTCAGCCGGTCAGAAAGGGTCTCAAACACAGAACCCAGGCTACCGGTCGGGCCGGGTTACGTTGTCCAGGATGACCAGCCGAATAAGGCCTGCCTGGCGCCGGAGCCTCAATTAGTCACCGAGCGCAGCCAGGACGGTGTGCACAGTGGCGCGGCGCGCGTCCTCGCCGGCCAGCGGCTTGCCGTCGCCGTCGGTCACGTAGAACACGTCGACCACCTCGGCGCCGAGGGTCTCCACCCGGGCCGCACGCACGTCAAGACCGCATTCGCCCAGGGCCCGGCCGACCCGCCAGAGCAGGCCGGGCGCGTCGTGGGCCCGCACCTCCACCACGGTCGCGGTATCCGATGCGTCGTCGAGCAGGGTGACCTTGGGCGCGGGAACCGAGGCGGCGCGGGGCCGGACGGCCCGGGCCCGCCGGTCCAGCCGGTCTTCCACGTCCAGCCGCCCCTGCAGCATCCGGCGCAGGTCCGCCTCGACCAGGGCGGCGTCCGGCGGGTCGCCGAACTCCGGCTCCACGTCGAACACGGAC
>JBAPYC010000219.1:0-11566 GCA_049284535.1 Streptosporangiaceae bacterium | reverse complement strand
GGCGCGCTCCGCGTCTGGGTGCCTCGCGACCGCCCGGGCGTCCCCGCGCCGAAGCCGCCGAAGGACTGGGCCACGCTGCGGCACCTCGCGGCATTTCAAAAACTGCGCCTGGGCTCACCGCACTGATTGGAGGTAGCGAGATGGCAAAGAAGAAGAAGAAGGAGCGTGACCGGGACAACGCGCAGACCCGGACGTCATCGTCTGCCGCCGGGGAGGAGGGCGGAGCCGGGCCGCCCGCGAAGATGAAGCGCAAGGAGTACGAACGGCAGATGAGAATCCTGCACGGTGAGCTCGTCGCCATGCAGGAGTGGATAAAGGACTCGGGCGCCAAGATCTGCGTGGTATTCGAGGGCCGCGACACTGCCGGGAAGGGAGGCACGATCAAGCGGATCACTGAGCGGGTGAGCCCGCGCGTCTTCCGGGTCGTGGCCCTGCCCACCCCGACCGAACGGGAAAAGACGCAGATGTACGTCCAGCGGTACGCCCAGCACCTCCCGGCCGCCGGTGAGGTCGTGATCTTCGACCGCAGCTGGTACAACCGGGCAGGCGTGGAGCGGGTGATGGGCTTTTGCAAGCCTGAGGAGACCGAGCGGTTCCTGGAACTGGTGCCGGCCTGGGAGAAGGCCATGGCCGATTCCGGGATCCTGCTGCTGAAGTACTGGCTGGAGGTCAGTCCCGACGAGCAGACCCGACGACTGGAAAGCCGCATCAAAGACCCGCGGAAGGTCTGGAAGCTGTCGCCGATGGACCTGAAGTCCTACAGCCGCTGGTATGACTACTCCCGGGCCAGGGACGCGATGTTCGCCGCGTCCGATACCGCGTGGGCTCCCTGGTACATCGGGGACGCCGACGACAAGAAGCGGGCCCGGCTCAACATCATCAGCCACCTGCTCAGCCAGGTTCCCTATAAGCCGCTGGCCCACCGGGACGCCAAGTTGCCCAAACGGCAGCCGCCCGGTGGCTACGTACCGCCGGACTTGCGGTTGCAGCACATCCCCACACCGTTCTAGCAGGCTGGGACGCTGGCGCGAGGCTAGGAGGGGTTCTGAAATCCACAATCGCGAGCCGGGAATGACGGCGCCCGCGGTGGAGGTATGGGCCGAAGACGTGCTGCGGGTTTACGGCACGAGCCTGTATCCGGCGGCGCTCCGGATGACCCGCAATGCCCATGACATGACGCTCTGTGGTTCGCTCGGCCGGACCGGAGTACTGCGCGTCCCATACCGAGGCCGCCTATGAGCCCTGCAAGGATGTCGCACTGAGAGTACCGCGCAGAGCGGCCAGGATAACCTGGTGGAGGCGGGCGAAGGCTGCCGGGGGACTCGCCGTTGCGAGGCGTCCGCGCTGTCTGCACGTCGGCGGGCGACCTGTGTTGAATATGGCCCCACAACCACCACCGGGCATCCCGCGCTACGCAGACACACCCGCGCCACCGGTCCTATCGCGGGTGGCGCCTCGCTTTCACACTGGCGTGGCGCATAGGCAGCGCCGAGGACGAGCAGTTCAGCGCCAGCCGACCGATCGATCAGGACCTTGGCCGGTGAACCGTCGGTTAGTTCAGACGACAGACGTTCCGGCGGCAAGATCTGGGCCGCTTGCTTCTCAGCGGCAAGTAGCGCTGTCACGCCGGCATTGTCCTCGTCCGGTCGCGGCGCACCCGACTGGCCCGCGTACGGTGCGGGCCTAAACCGGTCACGGTCATGGACAAAGATGAGGTGCACGCTGGCCCGCCGGAACCGTGCCTCACGGACTGCCCAGCACACCGCGCCGGCCGACGCGGCGGTGCCGTCCACGCCCACTACGATCTGGCCTCCGGCACGGTCGGTCTTTCCGGTCATCTCGTGCCTCCAGGCCACGCAGCGTACGGTCATCCTGCCGCTCCGGCGGATTCTGGACACGCTAGCCGTCGGCCCATCGAAGGGCTGTTGGGTATGCCTGGCTCTAGCGTCGTGCTAGAAGCCGAGTCCCGCCTCGCCCAGAGCGGGGTGAATCTGATACGTGAATGGTCCTCAGCTGGGCAGGCGGCAGGGACCCGAGCCGGTGATTTGGTCCGGGGCCTGCCGGGCACCACGCCCCGGTCGTGATCGTCGCCGCAGGGCGAGCAGGTGGAACTGCCATGGTCCCAGGTCGACGAAGCGCCCGGGCTTACCGGGTCAGTCATCCGGCAGACTCGGGGAGGGCACGTTGTCGCCCAGACTGGAACGGTTCGACGTCACCGCGTCGATCACCTTCGTGCTCGCCGGACTGCTGCTTACTCAAGGACCGCTGGCTGTCCTGCATATCGCAATTAGTAGTGAGCTCGTTCAGGAAATGGCTGAGTTCACCCACGCCCTGGTGCTGTTCTCTGACGCGTGGCAGATCGGGCTGCACGAGCTACGGGCAGATGCTGGCCTGTACCTGCGGTGGCTGGGGGAGCGCTGCCGCTAACGACCGGGGTGGAGGCGGTGATGAGGCTATGACTCGATCATCCGAAGCCCCACCACGGCTGTCATCACCCCGTCTTGGGTGAGGCGGGCGCGACAGCCGGATGTGACGATGTAGACGTTCGCGGGCAGGCTCGATTTGCGGCAGTGAAACCGCCGCGTGGGCAGCAAATGACAAGGAGACAGCGATGTTCGGACGACGGCGACCGTTGTTGCGCGCGGCCGCGGTGGGCGGCGGCGCGTACCTGGCAGGTAAGCATGTTGCCAACCGGCAGGCAGAGGACGCACAGATGGAGGCGGGCCAGGACGAGCGGATCAGCCAGCTCGAGCAACAGCAGGACCAGGCCCTGCCGCCGCGAGATGAGCAGCCGCCCGCCGCGTCGCAGACCTCGCCGATGATTGACCAGCTGAACCAGCTCGCCGCCCTGCATGAGCGAGGCGTCCTGACCGACGACGAATTCGTCACCGCCAAGGCCAAGCTGTTTGGTACCTGATCCCTGACTGGCCAGTTTGTCGCGCTCCGCGATCTGGCGGCGTGAGGCCAAACGGAACGGACCCGGTGACAGGGCATGGAAGAGAATGCCTGGGCTAAGGGCCTGGAGGAGCTGCTGTGGACATGCCAGTGCTGCCGGTCGGCTCGTCACCGGGTGAGCATCCGGAGATGGCGACTGGGCGTACCGTCGATCCGGCTGGAGCCGATCAGCGGGCCGCCGGCGAAGCTCAGCCGACTGCCGAAGCGGCCGAAGGCCCTCAGCCATCGACGGAGCCAGGGAAGCCCAGGAAGCTGCTGTACGTCACTCTTCCCGGTTGCTGGGGCGCGCTGGTTGCCGGGTGCCTTTCCTTCACGCCGTCTCTGCTCCCGCGGGGCGGTATTGTCCAGGGCCTGATCTGGGGCATTACCGCGGCCATCGGATACGGGCTTGGCGTGATCGCCGCGTGGATCTGGCGGGCCTTCGCCGACCGGGACCCCCACAGCCCGCGACACGGGTCCTGGCTCGTCTTCTTTATCAGCACGGCTGTCCTGGTCGTGGTTTCCTTTGGGCTCGGGCAGTACTGGCAGTATGAGATCCGCAAGCTGATGGGGGTCACGGACTACAGCATCCCGCTGGTCATCGCCTCGCCCTTCGTCGCGGCGCTGACATTTTGCCTCCTCCTGCTGATCGGGCGCGGCCTTCACGGCCTGTACCGGTGGGCCGCGAACCTGCTCAACCACTGGATCGGACGGCGCGCTGCGCACGCAGTCGGCTGGGCCCTTGTGGTCGGCTTGACCTATCTGGTCGTGAGTGGCCTGCTGCTCCAAGGTTTTATCAACCTTATGAACAGCGCGTATTCGGTGCGCGACACGACGACCTCCGAGGGGGTGCATCAGCCTACGACCAGCCTGCGCTCGGGCGGACCGGGCTCGCTCATCCCCTGGGATACCCTGGGCTTTCAGGGCCGCAATTTCGTCGGCAAAGGCCCCACGGTGAGCGACATCGAGAAGTTCACCGGCCATCCCGCCGAGGAGCCGATCCGGGCTTACGCCGGGCTCGCGTCGGCCCCGGACGCGGAATCCCGGGCCGCCCTGGCAGTCAGGGACCTCGAGCGCGCAGGCGGGTTCGGGCGCAAGAACCTGGTCGTAGTGACGACAACCGGCAGCGGCTGGGTGGACCCGGCGCTGGTGGATTCGTTCGAGTACCTCACCGGCGGCGACTCCGCGACCGTTGCGATCCAGTACTCTTACCTGCCGTCGTGGATTTCCTACCTGGTGGACCAGTCCAAGGCTCAAGACGCGGGCCGGGCGCTCTTCGATGCGGTCTATGGCGCCTGGTCGCAGCTGCCCCCAGATCGACGTCCTAAATTGTTCGTGGCCGGTGAAAGCCTGGGGTCATTCGGCGGCGAGGCGGCCTTCAGCGGCGAACAAGGCCTGGCTAACCTGACCTCCGGCGCGCTGTTCGTAGGGCCGCCTAATTTCAATACGCTGTTCCGGGAGTTCAGCGACCACCGTGACCCGGGCAGCCCGGAGGTGCAGCCCGTGTACCAGGATGGGCGGACCGTCCGGTTTGCCAATGACCCGGCATCGGGGATTCCCCCGCAGGGCCAGCCCTGGGAGGGCAGCCGGGTCCTGTACCTGATGCATCCGTCCGACCCGATCGTCTGGTGGAGCCCGCATCTGATTTTCAGTGAGCCGGACTGGATCAGCGAGCCTCCGGGCTCGGACGTGCTCAAGGGGATGTTCTGGGTGCCTTTCGTGACTTTCTGGCAGGTCACCGCCGACCTTCCGTTCGCCACCGGCGTCCCGGGCGGCCATGGCCACACGTACACATCCGAGTATGTAAACGGGTGGAACGCCGTCATGCATCCGGCCGGGATCACCCCCCAGGACCTGACCGCCCTCAGGAAAATCATCGCGGGCGATGAATAATCCCGCGTTAAGCCAGGCCCAGCAGGCTGGCCGCCGGACCGTGGGCGATTGGACATGAACCGCGACGGCAGGCTCAGCCGAGGCCGACAATTGCTGTCCGCCGCCGCTGCCTACCTGGTCACCGCGCAGCCCACGCCCAGATGGACGCTGCCGCGAGAACACCTAGCCCGTTCGTGGCCCAGTGCAGCCCCATCGACGCGAGCAGGCTGCCGCTGCGGCGCCGCAGTTCGCAGAACAACACCCCCGCCAGGCCAGTGAACAGGACCGTCCCCAGCACCGAGATGACCTGCCCGGATGTTCCCTTGCCGACCGCGCTCCCGATCGCCTGGTTGTCCGAAGCCAGACCCAACGAGGGAAGCACATGCCACAAGCCGAACAGCGCAGAAGAGACGACGGTGGCGGTCAGCGTCCCGTGTCCGCGCCGGAGCAGGCCCCACAGCACCCCGCGGAAGGCGACTTCCTCGAATAGCACGGTGCCCAGCGGGATAAGCACAAAAGCGGTCAGTAGGGCATGTTCCCAGTCCAGGCGGTAGCGGGCGTCGCGGAAGGCGTCCCGTGTCAGCGGAAGCGCCGCGCCTACCGCGAACACCACTGCCACTGCTCCGATCACACCGGACGCCCAGATCAGACCGCGCCGCCACGTTCCGCTGCCCAGCCCGAGTTCCTGCCAGCTGAGCCCAGCCCACCGGGCGATGGCCAGGAGCCCCGCGGCGCCGGCAGGTCCGAGCACCAGCGACGCATGTGCCACGCGGATATCGACCACGTTGACGACCACAAGAACGGGGACCACAGCTGCGACCGCCCAGCCAACACGCCCCGGAGGATCGCCGGATTTCTCCGCCACCTAAGCCCCTTCCCTGCGCCCGTGAAAGCGCGGATGGATCTCGGCTCTAATAGCGCCCCCACCTTGATGGCGCTGCCGTCGTGTTCTAGCCCGTGAACACCGCGCGGCCTAGCGGCCGAACGAACGTGGCGTCCGGCCGCGGTAGGGCAGACATGGGAGGCCCCGGACGCCGAGTCCCTCGATCGCGAACACCTTGCCCGCGTCTGGCTGGCGGCCCAGCGCGTCGTCGTCGAGGCCCGCCCGCGCGGAGGTGACGAACAGCGTGTCCCGGCTGGCCCCGCCGAACGCGCACGAGGTCGGTCGCTGGACCGGAAGCCGCACGCTGGCCAGAAACGATCCGTCCGGTGCGTACCGGTGGACAGCACCGCCGTTCCACAGAGCGACCCAGATCCCGCCCTCTTCGTCGACCGTGAGCCCATCGGGCGCCACGCCCGGCTGATCGACTTGCACGAGCGTGCGACGGTCGCTGATCGCGCCGCTGGCCCCGTCGAACCGGAACGCGTCGAGGCGCCGGGTGCCGCTGTCGTTGAGGTACATGGTGCTGGCGTCGGGGCTCCATCCGATGCCGTTGGAAATGCTCAGGCCGGTCAGCACGGTGGTGCAGCTGCCATCGGGCTCGAGGCGATAGAGAGCCCCGGCCCCCGGCGCCTCGTCGTAGGCCATCGTCCCGGCCCAGAAGCGTCCTTGCGGGTCGCAGGCTCCGTCGTTCATCCGCACGTCAGTGTGGCCGCCCTCGGGCTGGGCCAGCTCGCGGATCGAGCCGGTGTCGTCGACGAACAGGAACCCCTGACCGGCGGCGAGCACGTATCCGCCCCCCGCGGCCGGGGCGACGGCGCCGATATGCCGGTCGACCGAGATTGTCTCGACCCGTTCCAGGGCGCCGTCGTGGCTCAGCGTTCCCCGGTGCATCTGGCGGCCCAGGATGTCGACCCACAGCAGCTCCTGGCGCTCCTCGTGCCAGCGAGGGCCTTCGCTCAGTAGCCCGGGGGTTACCGACCAGACCTTCACTTCGTGGCCGGTCATGAGGTGAGGTCCACCACGACTTTGATGTCTCCCGGCTGCCGGTCGAGCACCTGGGTCCAGGAAGTAAGCGGCACCCGGCGCGTGATAAGCCCGCCCAGCCAGGCGGGGTCGGCTGCCGCGAGCGCTTCGGCCGCCTGTTTCCAGTGGCGCCGGCCGGCGTTCACGGTGCCGAACAGAACCTGGTTGCGCAGCACCATGTGGCGATTCAGGGTGGTCGCGTCCACGTCCAGGACCGGGTCCAAGTCCATGATCCCGGTCAGGCACATGATCCCGCCGCTGGCCAGTCTGCGCGCGGCGGACCGGCCAACCGCGCCGAGGCCGGTGCACTCGATGACGACATCGACGTCGACATCGATCTCGGCGGCATCGCCATAATGGTACCGAGCGCCGAGGTCCTCGACGAGATCGCGTTTCGGGCCGCCTTGCGCGAGATCGACGACGTGCATCTCATAGCCGCGTTGTGCGCCGAGCAGGCATGCCATCAGCCCGATCGGCCCGGCGCCGGTGACCAGCGCCCGGCCACGCACGAAGAACGCGCGCCGGGAGATCTGGTCTACCTGGTCCCAGGCCTTGGCCAGCACAGACACCGGTTCCAGCAGGACGCCGAGCTCGCCCAGCTTTGGCAGGATAGGCACAGCGAAGTCCGGCTCCACCCGCCAGTGCTCACTACCGTATCCGTGCAGACGGACGATGCCGCACTCGCCGAAGCCGTCCGTCCGGCACATGTCCCACTCGCCGGCGGCACACGCCGGACACGGCACCGGATCGGGCCGCCGCACGATCCCCACGACCAGATCACCAGACGCGAAGCCTGATCCCGCCGGCGCCTCGAGTACCTCACCTAGGCTCTCATGGCCGACGATCAGCGTGGCCTGACCGGATGGCGGCGTGCCGTAGTTGCCGTCCGCGATCTCGCGGTCGGTCCCGCAGACACCGATCGATATACCCCGCACCAGCAGGGCACCGTCCTGCCTGCCCGGGTCGGCGATCTCCGCCAGGTCAGCGGTCCTCTTCTGGCCTGGCAGAACCGTCATCGCGCCCATGGCGGCATCGTCGCATCCGGCTGTTGCGTCCGCGTCACCCTGGAAGGGGTGATGACAGCCGTGGCGGATTTCGGATGATCGAGTCATGGCCTCATCACCGCCCCCGCCCTTCGACGTGGTGGTCGTCGGCGCAGGACCTGCCGGCGTTGTCGCGGCGCTCCGTGCGGCCCGTCTCGGGGCGAGCACGGCACTGATCACCCGCGATCAGTTCGGGGGAATGGCCGCGAACGACGGCCCCGTGCCGGTCCGTACCCTAGCCCAGGCCGCACGGCTGATTCGCGAGGCCAGGCAGCTCCCGCTTTACGGGATCGCGGGCTGTGAGCCCTCGCTCGACTATCCCCAGCTGCTTGCGCGCGTCCGCAGCGTGACCGAGAACGCACGCCGGCACACCCTGCTGCGCGACGATCTGGAGCGTGCCGGGGTGCAGATCTACGAGCAGGCAGGCACGGTACGGTTCGCCGACGCCCACACCCTTGAAAGCGACAACGGGCCGCGACTTGAAGCAAGAAAGATCATCATCTGCACCGGGGGAACCTCGCGGCCGCTGGGTGTTCCCGGCTTCGAACTGACCGCGACGCACAGCGACGCGTGGCAACTTTCCTCGGTGCCGCCGTCGCTGCTCGTGATCGGCGCCGGCGCGACCGGCGTGCAGGTCGCTTCGATCTTCAACGCGTTCGGCTCGCGGGTCCATCTCGTCGAGATCGCTCCCCGCATCTTGATGACCGAGGATCAGGAGGTCTCCGAAGCCGTCCGCGCCGCCCTGGCGGCGTCCGGCGTCCAGGTGGTCGCGGACGCTGGGAGGATCGACCGCTTCGAGCGCTGTGCGACCGGCGTGCGGCTCGTCCATTCGGCCAGCGACGGGCAGCACAGCATCGACGCCACGCTCGCCGTGGTCGCGGCGGGATGGATCGCGGCCACCGGCGGACTGGGCCTCGACCGGGCCGGGGTGCAGACGGACCGGCGCGGGTACGTTCAGGTCGACGCGCACCTGCGCACGACCGCCCCGCACGTCTTCGCGGCCGGCGACGTCACCGGGCGCGCGCTGGTCGTGCACGAGGCGGTCCGCCAAGGACTGGCGGCCGCGACCAACGCCGTTCTCGGGCCGACCACGGTCCTGCCTCCCCAGGTGAGCCCGATCGGCAGCTTCACCGACCCCGAGTACGCCTCGGCCGGGCTGACCGAGGCGGCAGCCCAGGAGAACCGTGAGGTGGTCGCGGCGACGGTCCGGTTCGACTCGCTCCCGCGACCGATCATCGATGGCCGCCAGACGGGGTTCTGCAAGCTGGTCGTCGACCGCGAACTCCATATGATTCTGGGTTGTCACGTCGTGGGCGAGCGTGCGGTCGAGCTCGTACAGCTGGCGGCTACGGCGATGGCCGCGGAGATGCCCGTCGAGCAGCTCGCGCTGGTCCCGTTCTCATTTCCCACCTACGCCAACGCCCTGGGCCGGGCGGCGATCCTCGCCGCGGTCGAGCTCGATCACACCGGAATGTGGGCTGTCAATCATCCCGAAACGGCAGTGGAGGTCGGCGCGGCCTGAGCTCGCCGCAGGCACACGCGGTACCAGAACCACGCCCTTACCGATAGGAGGAAGATCTTGGCAATCCCTTCAACAGGAACGCCCCGACCGGGCGTCCGGGTTGGCTCCGCGAGCGAATTCAGCCTGTTCTTCCGCGTCAGGCCGGGCCACGAGAATGACCTGCGCGAAGCAGTGCGGGCGCTGCAGGACAGTCCCGGTTACAGGCCGGGGGACTACGACCTGCCGATCGCGTCCATTCACGAAGCCAGGTTCGTGCTGTTCGACGGGGACACACGGCTGCTGTTCGCGACGAGCTTCGATGGCCCGTGGGACTCCTACATGGAGGACTTCGCGTCCAAGCCGCTGCAGCTCTTCGACTCGATCTTCCGGCACGTCGAGGGCTACGAGGGCCTGCCAGATCTCACCGCGGTCAAGGATTTCATCTTGAGCGCACAGGTGACCGCCGGAGCCTATGCACGAAATTACCCCGGCACGGTGAAGGAAATCCGCAAGGCCCTGCGGGTGAACGAGGCTTTCCAGCGGGTGCTCGACGATCCCGGCGCCGCGGACGCGCTGCGGCACCCCGCACTGAAGCCGCTGCTCAACGAGGCCGCAGACGCCTAGGCAGGCTGCCGCGGACGAACCGAGAACCCAACGGAGGCGGGCGATGTCGCATCACATCTCCGGGCCGCGAGCCGCGGCCGAGCCGATCGCGGACATCACCGACCTGTACGCGTTCCCGAGTCCCGAGCACCCGGGCCGGCTCGTCCTGGTGCTGAACACGCTGCCGTTCGCGCCGCCGTCAGCGGCCTTCTCCGACGGGCTCATCTACCGCTTCCGGCTACGGCCGCTCACCGCGAGCGATCGGGACGACGGGGCGCCGTTCGCCGCGGGCGGCGAAGAGATGGTGATCGACTGCGCGTTCTCGGCCCCCGCGGGCGGATATGCCGCGAACGACCCAGGGCAAGAAGGCACGTGCGCTACGTCGGCGGACGAGACGGTGTCGATAAGGGTGAACGATGAGCATGGAGGCCAGGGCCACGGCGTTCGCGTGTTCGCCGGTCCGCGGTGGGATCCGTTCATCATGGACGCGCCCGCGGCGCTGAAGACGATCGCCACCGGAAAGCTCGCGTTCACCGACCCAGGCGCGATCTACCTCGACGGCAAGAACGTCCTCGGCTTGGTGGTCGAGGTCGACCGCGCCGGGCTACCCGGCGGCGCTCAGCTGGTCGGCGTGGTTGCGGAGACGCTGACGCGCGGCAGTCTCAACGTCCGCCTCGAGCGTGTCGGGCGGCCCGAGGTGCCCAACCTGATGCTGGCGCCGAAGCAGTTTGACCCGGTGAACCGCGACCTCGAGATCCGCGACCTCTACAACATGGAGGACGCGTTCGACCTCAGCCAGGCCTACGAGGGCGCGTACCGGGCCCGGCTGAACGCAAACCTCGCTTTCTGGGACAGTCTGGACGGGAGGACCGACTGGCCAGCTCGCGAGGATGGCGCACATCCACTGACCGACCTTATCCTGGCGGACTACCTCGTCGTCGACGTCACCAAACCGTACGCGGAGCGGGGCTCGTTCCTGGAGATCGAGCTGGCCGCCCGGCGCGGCCACGCTCACCGGACCTGCGGTGGCCGGGCGCTCAACGACGATGTCATGGACACGATCTTCACGCTGCTCGTGAACGCCAGGAACGGACCCGCCATCCGCGACGGCGTCGACCAGGCGACCAGGCCCGCGTCGCGGGCATTCCCCTACCTGGCACCCCCAAATCCCGACCCTCCGGAGGCCTCCCTTTTATGGGTAGCGAACGAACGTCCGCGAACACCGTGGCGACCGCGGCGAGCACCGCTCTCGAGCTTGACGACATCCAGCCCGGAATGCTTCACCAGCGGCCAGCTTCCTACGTCGGTACTTACCTGCTGTTTCATATCGATGACCGCGGGGCGGGGCGGACGTTGGTCGAACGGCTGATCCCGGTGATCGGGTCCGCGCGATCCCCGGCCGATCCGTCCCAGAACGCATGGGTCTCGGTCGCGTTCACCTACCAGGGGCTCAAGGCGCTTGGCGTGCCCCAGGAGTCGCTCGACAGCTTTGCACCGGAGTTCCGGCAAGGAATGGCGGCACGCGCGGCCGAGCTGGGCGACACCGGCGACAGCAGCCCCGAGAACTGGGAGAAGCCGCTCGGAAGCCCTGCGGTCCACGTCGCGCTGTCAGTGCTCTCGTCAGGGGCTGCGGAACATGAACGCCTCGTCGCGCGGGCGCGCCGCGCCGACGAGCAGCTTGCCGGAGTCGAAGTCATCTGGCGTCAG
>JBAPYC010000218.1:0-1766 GCA_049284535.1 Streptosporangiaceae bacterium | reverse complement strand
GGTCCCGCGGGCTGGGCACCGAAGGTCCGGCGGCGGCCCCCCCGGGCCGCTCCGTGCCCGCGGGTCCGTTGCGGCCCGTCATCTGCTCGGTCATCGGTAAGTCTCCATTGGCTCGGATATCCGGCGGCATAAAAAATCCCCTCGCGCCGGATGGCAGTCGAGGGGAGCGCGCAGTGAGCTGCTTGGTCAGCTGCCTGCGCGCCGGCCAAGTACGAGAATCTGCGGGTGCTTCACGGAAGCCACCATACCGCCAATCTGAATGAGACCGTCAACCGAGAGCCCGAGTTGTCTCACATTCTGAGACAGACTGATCACCCGGGTCAACACCCGACGTTCTGATCAGGGCTTCCACGCCAGGGGCGCCCATCGGCCGGGCCACCAGGAATCCCTGGCCGTAGCCGCAGCCCAGCTCCCGCAGGGCCATCAGCTGGCGGGGGTGCTCGATGCCCTCGGCGATGACCTGCAGGCCAAGGTCCCGGCCGACCTGGACCACGGTCTTGGTCAGCAGCATGAGCGTGTCGTCGCGGCCGAGCCCGGCCACGAACGAGGGATCGATCTTGATGATGTCCACCGGGAGGTGGCGCAGGAAGGCCAGGGAGGCGTAACCGGTGCCGAAGTCGTCGATGGCCATCCGCACGCCCAGCCGGCGCAGGTCGGCCAGCCGGTCGATGACGAGCTTGTCCTCCTCGACCAGGATCCGCTCGTTCACCTCGACGGTGAGCGCCTCGGGCGGCAGGCCGGTCTCGTCCAGGATCGCGGCCACCTGGGCGGTGAACATCGGCGCGGCGATCTGCCGGGCGGACAGGTTGACCGAGACCCCGACGTCCCAGGAGGCCGCGCGCCAGGCCGCGCCCTGGGTGCAGGCCTCGCGCAGGACCCACTCCCCCAGCGGCACGATCAGGCCGGACTCCTCGGCCGCGTCCAGGAACTCCGCCGGCTCGATGTCCTGCCCCTCGTGCCACCAGCGGACCAGCGCCTCGGCCCCGGTCACGCGCGAGGTGGTGAGGTCCACCACCGGCTGGTACTGCAGGGTGAGCTCGTTGTCGGTGATGGCCTTCTGCAAGTCGGAGACGATCTCGAGGCGGCGGAGCACGTCCGCGTGCATGTGCGCGGCGTACACCTCGACCCGGTCGCCGCCGGTGTCCTTGGCCCGCGACATGGCCACGTCCGCGTTGCGCAGCACGAGCCCGGGCGGGTCGGTCTCCGCCAGGGCCACGCCTACGCTGGCGGTGAGCGCGATCTGCTGGCCAGCCACCCGGAAAGGCTCGGCCGCGATCGCGGCGGCCAGCCGCTCGGCGATCTCGGCCACCTCGCCGACGTTCGGCGCGTTCTCGACCAGCACGGCGAACTCGTCACTGCCCCAGCGGGCCACGGTGTCGTGCACCGGCACCACCGCCCGGAGCCGCCGGGCCGCCTGGGCCAGCACCAGGTCACCGGCGCCGTGCCCGACCGAGTCGTTGACCGCCGTGAACCGGTCCAGGTCCAGGAAGATGACCCCGGTCTGCCCGGCCGCCGCGGCGTCGCTCAGCACGTCCCGGGTCCGCTCCTCGACGTAGGCCCGGTTGGGCAGGCCGGTCAGGCCGTCGTGGAAGGTCAGGTGGGTGACCTGCTGGCGCAGCGCCACCTGGTCGCTGACGTCGCGCGCGGCGACCAGCATCTGGACCGGCTCGCCCGGGGCCTGGTAGCGCAGCACGGTGGACTCGATGTGCCGCCAGGTGCCGTCGGCGGCCCGGACCCGGACCGGGAACCGGCCCGATCCCTCGGCC
>JBAPYC010000217.1:0-5890 GCA_049284535.1 Streptosporangiaceae bacterium | reverse complement strand
TCGGCTTGGGCGTCGGCGTCATGCTCACCCCCTCGGTCAACGTGGTGCAATCCGCCTTCCCGGAGAACCTCCAGGGAGAAATCTCCGGCCTGTCCCGCAGCGTCTCCAACCTCGGGTCATCCATCGGCACCGCGATCGCGGGCACCATCCTGGTCGCCGGCCTCGCCGACGCCAACCGGTCCTACGGGATCGCCATGATCGTCCTGGCATTCATCGGCCTGCTCGGCCTAGGAGCAACCGTGATGCTGCCCAAAGCCCACCCCTCCCCGGAAACCGGCACGCTGAGCCCGAGCGCCGGGCAACGCACCTGAAGAAACCAAGGCGGCCAGGTGCAGACGCGTCGCGCAAATGACAGCAACGGTGACAGCAGCAGCCAACGGCTAACAGCCAGCGACTGGCGACAGCGCATAACTCCCGCACCATCGTGCCAACTTGGCATATGCCCGGCCTGAAATACGGAAGGTCGCGCCCGACCTCGGTGTCCGATTTTGGGAGCGAGACGGGAGCGGGTAACTGCACGCAGGTGCGCCAAAGCGCGGTGATCATACCCCAGTCTAGATCCCTGACCTGCGACAACGTCGGCCATTAGGCCACCTGTCCTGCGGAGTGCTCTGTTCGCATCGAGGGGGTCAGGGGTGCCCGCGTGCTGCGTCATCTTGCTGAATCGCCAGTTGAGTGCCCAACGGCTGTACATGCGCCCGTCTTCGTAGCAGAAGACGAGGTTGGCGTCGTGCCATGCGGCGCCGGCCTTGAGGCGTTCGGCGGCCTGGCGCTTCCTGTGCTCGGTGAGCGCCGTTGCCTGGCTAACAGGCGGAGCCCGATCACCGTGCCGTACCAGTGCACCGACGCCTCAATGTCAGAGACTGTGAACGCGAAATGCGACAGGCCTTCAACCACGGGTACTCCTAGGAGAACTCTTCGAGAAGCCGGTCATACAGCGCAAGGCGGGCGGCCTGGTCCACGCTCCGTTCGGTCAACATGCCGGCGAACGTGACTCCGGTGCGAGGGTCGTAAATGGCGAACGAGCCCCACGCCCCGGTGTGCCACCACACCTCGCCGCCGCAGACCTGGCCCCGGATCACGCCCATGCCAAGCTGCCAGCCGCCCGAGGGCCACGGCCTGGTCACGCACATCTCCGCGAGCGTCTCCGGCCGGTCGTAGACCCGGCCGGAGAACAGCGCGCGCCAGAATTCCGCTAGGTCACGCGCGTCACAGACCAGCCCGCCGCCGCCCCACAGATCGCAGGTCGCATCAATGTCGCTGGCGTCCACGCCGTTGACGTAATTCCGCAGCCTGGGGCCGCTGCCGGCGGGCACCAGCTCCAGCCTTTCCAGGTGCATCGTGCGCATACCAAGCGCGTCGAACTGCAGCATCTCGCGGTATAGCGCAGCAAGCGGCAGACCTGACGCCTCCTCAAGGACCAGTGCCAGCAGCACGTAGCCGGTGTCCGAGTAGATCACAACCTCGCCTGGCTTGCCGGTGGGCGGCTCCAGCAGAGAGGCCTCGACCTTCTCCCACGGCGTCCAGACCCGGTCAGGCTCGCTGATCAGCCAGTTGATGAAATCAGGGTCCTTTACGTTGGGTACGCCGCTGCTGTGGGTCAGCAGGTGGCGTACGGTCACCTGGCGGCCGTAGCTCGTGCCGTCGATCACCAGCAGCCGGTCAACGAGGTCACGGGGCAGGAAGTCGGAGATCGGCGCGTCCAGGGCGAGCCGGCCTTTCTCCATCATCCGCAGGGCGGTGGCAGCAGAGAACGTCTTGGTGTTGCTGGCAGTGCGGAAGGTGGCGTCAGGTGTGAGCTTGCGTCCGGTTCGCGGGTCGGCGATCCCTGCTGCGTACCCGGCGCCCGACCCCTCGCGGCCGATGCCGTACACGGCAGCGCCGGGAACCTCGGGGTGGTCCCGCAAGAATTGCTCGAGAACGGTGCTTACCACGGCCTAACCAATCGCTACCGATGTGAGCCCGCCGTCCACGACGAGACAGGAACCTGTGATGTACGACGCGTCGTCCGAGCAGAGAAACCGGACCGTCCTGGCTACTTCGCCGGGCAGACCGAACCTTCCTATCGGGATTGCCCCCAGATAATAGCCTTCATCGAACACGCCCGCCGTACCTGCTCGTCGTGCATGGGCGTCTTCATGAACCCGGGGGCGACCGGGTCGAACTGGAACTCTAGCCCCGGAAATCCGCCTGATTTTGTCCGCGAGATGTGACCGCGAATGTTCGTGAGTTCTGACCGTACTGGGGTTTGGAAGCATGATCAATATTCGTGAGAAGAGACCGCGCCTGGTGGGGTGAGCGGTGCCCGGGGCTAGGTTTCAGGTATGCCTTCGATCGACGACATCGCAGCGGAGTACGTGGAGCGGACCGCTGCCCTGGACCCGTTCTACGCCACTTACGCCGGGATCGCGGGGCACGACCACGAGCTGGCGGATCTCGGTGCTGACGGGTTTGCCGAACGGGCCGAGCTGGATCGCTCAACCCTCGCGGCCCTTGACGCGGCCGAAGCCCAGGAGCCGAGCGACCAGGTCGCGCGGACCGCGATGCGGGAGCGCCTGGCACTGGCTGTGGAGTGCTACGACGCCGGGGACACCACCAGCAAACTCAACACCATCAACAGCTGGGTGCAGATGGTGCGCGAGGGCTTCGACCTGATGCCCACGGAGGGCGAGGAAGCCGCCGCCAACAGCGCCAAGCGGATGGCCGCGGTGCCGCGGGCCTACCGCCAGTTGTCCGCGACCTTGCTCGACGCGGCCAGGAAGGGCCGATCCGCGGCCAGGCGGCAGGTCGAGGAGGTCGCCGGTCAGTGCGCGGCTTGGGCCAAGCCGGAGGATTCCTTCTATTCAGGGCTGGCCGGGCGGCTGACCGCGGTCCCGGACTCGCTGCGGAGAGAGCTGGGCGTGGCCGCGCGCGCGGCCACGGCCGCCACGGCCGAGCTTGGCGCCTTCCTCGACCGCGAGCTGATGCCGCTGGCCAGGGAGAAGGATGCCTGCGGGCCTGAGATCTACGCCCGGGCCTCGCGGCACTTCCTCGGCGCCGCCGTGGATCTGCAGGAGGCCTATGCCTGGAGCTGGGAGGAGATCGCCCGGCTGCGGGCCGAGATGGCACGGGTCAGTAACCTGGTCCGGCCCGGGGCCACCGTGGAGGAGGCCATGGCGATCCTGGACGAAGACCCGGCCCGGCGCGTCGAAGGGCGCGAGAACTTCCGTGCCTGGATGCAGCAACTGGCCGAGCGCACCATTTCGGAGCTGCACGGGACGCACTTCGACATCCCGCAGCCCGCGCACCGGATCGAGGCCGCGATCGCCCCCACCAACGACGGCGGGATCTACTACACCGGGCCCTCCGAGGACTGGTCCCGGCCCGGGCGGATGTGGTGGTCGGTGCCGGACGGCGTTGAGGCTTTCTCCACCTGGAAGGAGGTCACGGTCGTCTACCACGAGGGCGTTCCCGGCCATCACCTGCAGATATCGCAAGCCATGGCGGAGACGGAGAGCCTGAACCGCTGGCAGCGCATGTCCTGGGTATCCGGCCACGGCGAGGGCTGGGCGCTCTACGCCGAGCGGCTCATGGGAGAGCTCGGATACCTGGACGACCCGGGTGCATATCTCGGGATGCTCGACAGTCAGCAGCTGCTCGCCGCCCAGGTGCCCCTGGACATCGGGGTGCACCTGGAACTGGATGTCCCACGGGGCACCGGCTGGCGCGAGGGCGAGCGCTGGAATGCCGAGATCGCCTGGGAGCTCCTGCGCGCCCACTCCAGCTGGGATGAACGGCAACTGCGCTCCGAGCTACGCCGCTGCCTCGGCATGCCGGGTCAGGCCCCTTCATACACCCTTGGTGAACGGATCTGGCTGCAGGCCAGGGAGGATGCCATGGCACGAGCCGGAGCAGCCTTCAGCCTCAAGGACTTTCACGCCAAGGCACTCAGCCTGGGCGCTATGGGTCTTGACCCGTTGCGCGAGGCGCTTGCCCGCGTCTAAGGACGCTCAGCAAAGCACTGATGGGCCGGGACGGCACGACGTCAGCCTTCCAGACCGGCATTGGCTGAAGGTTCCGGCTGGAAGTTACGCCCCCCGATGGCGGTGCCCTGGTGGGTGGTGAACACCAGGCCGGTGCCAGCCCAGGCCGGTGCGGCCCGGTTGCGGTCATGCTGGCGCTGGGTGGCTGGTGAGACTCGATACCCTTACCAGGCGCAAGCGGAGCTGGTTTCTTGCCGCGTCATCCAGGGCTGGGTGGAGGGAGTCCCGCGAGTGACGGTGGTACTTCGGCCGGGCCAGAGCGCGCCTGGGCCGGCGCTGCTGCTTCGCCCCTGCGATACCCAGGACATCTCGCAGCTGCTTACTATCTATCGCGATCCTGTGATGCGCCAGTCATCTCGGAATCCGGTCGTGACGGAACAGGATGCATACCGCTGGCTGGAGGTGCAGCAGCAGGGCTGGGCCGATGGTGGCCGGCTGAGCTTCGCCGTCCTGGACGGCGAGCCTGGGAGCGAGCCGGGCCGGGTACTTGGCAATGTCGTGCTGAAAGGGTGCCGGGCGGGTAGCCGCGTGGCGGAGGTTGGTTACTGGACCGCTGTCGCGGCCAGAAACCGTGGCGTCGCGAGCCAGGTCGTGAAGACGCTGACCGCGTGGGCGTTCGGGAGCTTCGATGCACAGGGCCTGCAGCGTGTCGAGCTGCTTCACCAGCAGGGCAATCTGGCGTCGTGCCGGGTCGCGCAGAGGTCCGGTTATGCGCTGATTGACGTGCTGCCAGCCGATCCGCCCGCCTTTCCTGCCGCCGGGCATCTTCATGCGCGTTACTCACTGGGCTGACCCCTCTCACGCGGAGCCGATCCGTCGCACACCAAGCGAAGCCAGACAGACCGCACTAGGCGCGCCAACGCCGGTCGGCTGGCGCGAAAAGCGTGATGCTGCGGGGCCGCAGTCAACCGAGAAGTTCCAGGGCCGCGGCGGGATTTGACAAGGGAACCCTCGCGATGGCCCAGATCGGGCTGACGGGGCAGGCCAGAAGCCAACCCGGTCGCCAGATAGCGTAAGGGCCATCGCCTTTTGTCAAATCCCGCCGCTCGGTCTCGTCCTAGCTCTTCCCTCGCTGACAGTTACCGTTGATCGAGACCGAGAATTCCGAGGCCACAGCTATCGAGAGCCGGGACACGGGCCCAGAACGCCTTGACACTGAGCGTCAGCGCCGGTCTGGCCTGACCGCGAAGTAAGCCGCTTTGCGGCGCGCTCAGGACTAGTCGCCGAAGGCCTAGTCGCCGAAGGCCTGGGCGAGCGCGGCTTCCTGCTCTGTGGACAGGTTGGTGCTGATCAGCTCGGCCGGGGTGCCCCGGAACGCGTCGACGACCTTGTCCTGGACCGCGTCGGAGGTGAGCGCGAACAGTGCTGAACTGCCCGGCGTCACCTTGTCACGGACGTCTTTAATGAAC
This sequence comes from Streptosporangiaceae bacterium, assembly GCA_049284535.1. Classification (GTDB taxonomy): domain Bacteria; phylum Actinomycetota; class Actinomycetes; order Streptosporangiales; family Streptosporangiaceae; genus Palsa-504. The sequence continues at coordinate 459 of JBAPYC010000217.1, read as the reverse complement.
GTGTCACTGATGCCCACATCGCTGAGCGATCCCATCAGGGCGCCGGTCGCTGCGCCGACCGCGAGTCCGATCAGCGGGACGAAAAAGATCAGGCCGAAGAGCAGGCCCCAGAAGCCGCCGCCCAGCGCCCCGGCTTTCTTAGTGTCGTTCATCTCCAGGGTCTTCGGCTTTTTGGCTCCAACGGGCCAGGTCACCACCGCCGCATCATGAACCTGGATCAACTGCTCGGCCTCAAGTCGTTCCAGTGTCTCCATGGCGTCGCTCGCACCCTCGGGCGTTGAGAACTTCCATGCGGTCAGGGTTGCCATCTGATGTCTCCTCTTCATGGTGACCGGCGACGGAAGTGCCGCCGCCGTGATGGGCAGTCGTCACGATCAGGCTGGTATCCGCAGTCGTGCGTCGCCTCGCCCGATCTTGTCCCAGTCACCCGTCGATCACCTCACCCGCCACGGGTGAGGT
>JBAPYC010000216.1:0-4189 GCA_049284535.1 Streptosporangiaceae bacterium | reverse complement strand
CCTGGGCAGCGACGCCGCACACCGAGCGCTCGGCGATCCTGCGCCGGGCCGCCGACATCTGGCTGGCGAACGCGGCCGATATCGAATGGTGGGGGATCCGGGAGAGCGGCAAGATCGGCCCGGCCATGGGCTTCGAGACGCACGTGTCCACCCAGGAGATCTACGAGGCGGCCACGCTGCCATCGCGGGCCTACGGCGAGCTGCTGCCCAGCGAGCAGCCCCGGCTGAGCTTCGCCGAGCGGGTGCCGGTCGGCGTGACCGGCGTGATCGCGCCGTTCAACTTTCCGCAGATCCTGGCCATCCGCTCGGTCGCGCCGGCGCTGGCCCTGGGCAACGCGGTGATCCTCAAGCCCGATCCGCGCACCGCCGTCTGCGGCGGCGTCGCGCTGGCCCGCGTCTTCGAGGAGGCCGGGCTGCCCCCGGGCCTGCTGCACGTGCTCCCCGGCGGGGCCGAGGTCGGCGAGGCGGTGGTCACCGAGCCGCTGATCCGGCTGATCTCCTTCACCGGGTCCACCACCGCGGGCCGCCGGGTCGGCGAGCTCGCCGCGCGGCATCTCAAGCGCGTGCACCTGGAGCTGGGCGGCAACTCGGCCCTGATCGTGCTGGACGACGTGGACCTGGACCGGGCGGTCTCGGCCGGGGCCTGGGGGTCGTTCCTGCACCAGGGCCAGATCTGCATGACCACGGGACGGCACCTGGTGCACGAGGCCATCTACGACGAGTACGTGACCCGGCTGGCCGGCAAGGCCGGTCAGCTGCCGGTCGGCAACCCGGCCACCGAGGGGGTCGCGCTGGGCCCGATCATCGACGAGCGGCAGCGCGACAAGGTGCACGGCCTGGTCACCGAGAGCGTCGCGGCGGGCGCCCGGCTGGCCGCAGGCGGCAGCTACGAGGGCCTGTTGTACTCGCCGACCGTGCTGGCCGAGGTGACCCCGGATACCCCGGCCTACGCCAACGAGGTGTTCGGCCCGGTCGCCCCGGTGCTGCGCTTCAGCACCGCCGACGACGCCGCCAAGCTCGCCGCCCAGAGCGAATACGGCCTGTCGCTCGGCATCTTGACCACGGACGTGATGCGCGGTCTTGAGCTGGCCCGGCAGATACCGACCGGCATCGTGCACATCAACGAGCAGACCGTGGACGACGAGCCGAACATCCCGTTCGGCGGCCTGGGCGCCTCCGGTACCGGTGCCCGGTTCGGCGGCGCGGCCAACCTGGAGGCGTTCACCGATACCCGCTGGATCACGATCCGCGGCGACGTCGCGCCGTACCCGTTCTAGCCATGACGCTCCCCTCACGCACCCAGGTCGGCATCGTCGGGGCCGGCCCGGCTGGCCTCCTTCTTTCCCACCTGCTGGCCCTGCGCGGCATCGACTCCGTCGTCGTGGAGAACCGCAGCCGGGCCTACTGCGAGGCGCGGCAGCGGGCCGGGCTGCTGGAGACCGGCACGGTCGAGCTGCTGCGCTCGGTGGGCCTGGGGCAGCGGATGGACGCCGAGGGCCTCGAGCACGGCGGCATCTACCTCCAGTTCGACGGCGAACGGCACCACCTGGACTTCCGTGACCTGACCGGCGGCCGCTGGGTCACCATCTACGCGCAGACCGAGATCGTCAAGGACCTCATCCGGGCCCGGCTCGGCGCGGGGGCCCAGATCGAGTTCGAGGTCACCGGCACCGAGGTGGGCGACCTCGACACCGACCAGCCCGTGCTGCGGTACACCGACGCCGCCGGCACCCGGCACGAGGTCCGCTGCGACGTGATCGCCGGGTGTGACGGCTTCCACGGCATCTGCCGCGAGTCCATGCCGTCCGGGCTGGTGCGGGTGGCCGAACGCGGTTATCCGTACTCCTGGCTCGGCATCCTGGCCAGCGTGCCGCCGTCAACCGACGAGCTCATCTACTCCCGTCACCAGGACGGCTTCGCGCTGCACACCATGCGGAGCACCCAGGTCAGCCGGCTCTACCTGCAGGTACCTGCGGACGAGGAGATCGAGCGCTGGCCAGACGACCGGATCTGGGCCGAGCTCGGCCGCCGGCTGGCCGTGCCCGGCTGGGAACTGAAGGAGGGCCCGATCACGGAGAAGGCCATCTCCCCGATGCGCAGCTTCGTGGCCGCCCCCATGAGTTACCGGCGGCTGTTCCTGGCCGGCGACGCCGCGCACATCGTGCCCCCGACCGGCGCCAAGGGCCTCAACCTCGCCCTGGCCGACGTGACCGCCCTGGCCACGGCCCTGACCAGCCTGCTGAAAGACGGCCAGGCCGACCTCGCCGCGGCCTACTCCGGCTCCTGCCTGGGCCGGGTCTGGCGGGCCACGCACTTCTCCTGGTGGATGACCTCGATGCTGCACGTGGACCCGGACGCGGACCAGTTCGGCGCCGAGCTGCAGCTCTCCCAGCTCCGCTACGTCATCTCGTCCCGGGCCGCGGCCACCACCCTGGCCGAGAACTACACCGGCTACTACCCGCTGACCTGGCCGCCAGCAGGCTAACCGGGCGGCCCTGTAAGCCCAGCCCGAGGTGGTGCCGGGGACGCAGGGCCCGGGCCAGCAGCGCGGACAGGGCCGCCGAGACCCCGGTCTCGTTCAGCGACAGCGGCGCGCTGAAGCTGCGCTCGTGGCCCAGCAGGTGCAGCGCCCACAGCCGGTGCCGCAGCGTATACAGCTCGGTGCGCACCGCGCCGGCCAGGGTCGCGCCCGCCGAGCGCGGGCTGCCGGGGCCGGGACCGGTGCCCGGCGCCCAGCCCTCCACGCTGTGGATGTCGGTCAGCATCCGGGTCAGCTCGTCGTAGCCGGTCGGCCCGCTGGTCAAGATGACCAGCAGCGCGGCCTCGCGCACGGCCACCGAGAAGTCCGGCTGCGGGCCGTCGTCGGGCCCGATCAGCGCGGCCGTGCCAATGTGCCACCGGGCGGCCGGGTCGACCGTCATCAGCTTGCCCGTCCTGGTCAGCACCAGGCTGGTCCGGCTGCGCCGGATGGCCCCCATCTCGCTCTGCGCCATGCCGCGCAGCGTATGCAGCGGGAACACGTCCAGCTCCTGGCGCAGCGTGCCGACCAGCTGGTCCCGCCAGCCGAACGTGTCCACCGCCTCGGTGACGACAGATGGCGCGATGTAGTGCCGGGCGGTCAGCCGCAGGCCCTCGTCCGCGCGGGACAGCAGCCAGCGCAGCGTGGGCAGCGGGTCCCCCGGGAGCGCGGGCGGCTCGAGCAGGCGGGGGATGAGCCCGCGGGCCAGCCGGGACCGCTCGCCCGGACGGCCATTGGCCCAGGCGTCGATCCGCTCGGCGCTGATCCGGCCCAGCCAGGTGTCCGTGCCGGGCACCCCGTCCGGCAGCAGGCCGGTCTCGTCTGCATCGTCAGTCACGGGGCTCTCGGCCGCGGCGTCGAACGCGACCCCGGTATGGCCGGTCAGCCAGCGGTTGACGATGTCCGCCCGCTTGGTACGCCAGCCGCGGGCGCCCACGGACAGCTCGCCGGAGGCGAAGGCCAGCTCCAGGGCGGCCGCGCAGGCGTCGTAGGCGGCCCGCTCCTGCGAGCCCATGACCGAGCCCCAGGCCAGCAGGTCGGTGTCCGGCGGCGCCGCGTGTGATTCCTCGATGGCCTCGGTGTAGGCGGCGATCCCGTCCTCGTGCCCGTGGGCGTAGGCGGTGATGATCTTCTCCGTGCCAGCGGAGCAGCACACTGCGGCGTACCGCTCCAGGCCTGCCAGCAGGAACAGCCGGCCCAGTGCCCGGGCCACGCCAACCCGGCCCGGGGTGGACATCGGCCACTTCACCGGGAGCGCGTACCACAGGAACTCCTGCAGCCGGAGCAGCGAGATCGTCTCCAGGCCCTCGTCGCCGGTCAGCCAGGCCAGGGCAGCCTTGGCGTCGCCGGCTGCCTCCGGGTCCTCGCGCGTCAGCGTCTCCAGCGCCTGGCTCTCTGTCATCATGCGCACAGTCTGCCGCAGGCCGATGCGTGAGGCTAGTGCACGTTCCGCAGAGCTTGCTTATCGCTGCGTCACGGCGGCTGGCGAAGCGGGCATGATGGTCGGGTGCCTGGAATCTATGACGAGCCTGAGTTTTATGAGGCTGCGTGTGCCTATCGTGACGTCCCGGCCGAAACCCACGCGCTGCTGCGCTGGTACGGTCGCCATCACGAGCCCGGCGGTGTCCCGCCGGGCTCGGTGCTCGAGCTCGCGGCCGGCCCGGCCGAGCA
>JBAPYC010000215.1:0-7992 GCA_049284535.1 Streptosporangiaceae bacterium | reverse complement strand
CGGACAACCACGGGCTGCCGCACCCGAGCGTGCTGGCCGCCTGCGCGCTGCTCGGCGTGACCGAGGTGCACGCGGCCGGCGGCGCGCAGGCGCTGGCCATGTTCGCCTACGGCACCGCGGACTGCGGGCCGGCCGATGTCATCACCGGCCCGGGCAACGTCTACGTGGCCGCGGCCAAGCGGGTGCTGCGCGGCGTGGTCGGCACCGACGGCGAGGCCGGCCCGACCGAGGTGGGCATCATCGCCGATGAGTCCGCGGACCCCGCCTACGTCGCCGCCGACCTGGTCGCCCAGGCCGAGCACGACGAGCTGGCCGCCTGCCTGCTCATCACCACGGACGCCGCGCTGGCCGACGCGGTCGACGCTGAGCTCGGCCGGCAGGTCCCCGCCACCCGGCACTCCGAGCGGGTCCGGACCGCCCTGGCCGGCCAGTCCGCCTGCGTGCTTGTTGACAACGACGACGCGGCGCTGGCCGTGAGCGACGCCTGGGCCCCCGAGCACCTGGAGATCCAGACCCGGGAGGCGGCCAAGCTGGCCGCGCGGATCACCAACGCGGGCGCGATCTTCGCCGGGGCTTACTCCCCGGTCTCGCTGGGGGACTACCTGGCCGGCTCCAACCACGTGCTGCCCACCGGCGGCACCGCCCGGCACACCAGCGGGCTATCGGTGTTCCCGTTCCTGCGGCTGGTCAACGTCATCGAGTGCGACCGGGACGCGCTGGCCGCCACCGCCCCGCTCATCGACGCGCTCGGCGGCGCCGAGGACCTCGCCGCGCATGTGCAGGCGGTCCGGGTCCGCGTCCCCCGGCCTGAGCAGGAAACTAGCCAGAGCAGTAAGCGATGAACCGGGCTGCTTCTACCCCGCCCGTTCGGGATGATCTGAAGGACCTGCATCCGTACGGCGCCCCGCAGATCGACGTGCCGGTCCGGCTGAACACCAACGAGAACCCGTATCCGCCCAGCCCCCGCCTGGTGCGGGCGGTCACGGACGCGGTGGCCGAGGTGGCCGTCACGCTCAACAGGTACCCCGACCGGGACGCGGTCGAGCTGCGCCGGGACCTGGCGGGCTACCTCGGGCACGGCCTGACCGGTGCGCACCTGTGGGCGGCCAATGGATCCAACGAGGTCATCCAGCAGCTGCTGCAGGCCTTCGGCGGCCCGGGCCGGCTGGCCCTGGGCTTCGATCCGGGGTACTCCATGCACCCCCTGATCGCCAAGGTGACCTGCACCGGCTGGGTGTCGGGCGCCCGTGACGAGGACTTCGGCCTCGATGCGCGCGCTGCTGCCCGGCTCATCGCGGAGTACCAGCCGGACCTGGTCTTCCTGACCTCGCCGAACAACCCCACCGGCACCTCCGCGCCGCTGGCGGTGGTCGAGGCCCTGTGCGTCGCGGCGCCGGGCCTGGTGATCGTCGACGAGGCCTACGCCGAGTTCGCCCGGGCCGGCTCGCCCAGCGCCCTGGAGCTGCTGCCGCGCTACCCGCGCCTGGTCGTGACCCGGACCATGTCCAAGGCCTTCGCCATGGCCGGGGCGCGGGTCGGCTACCTGGCCGCCGCGCCCGAGCTGGTGGAAAAGCTGCTGCTGGTGCGGCTCCCGTATCACCTGTCCGCGGTCACGCAGGCGGTGGCGCGGGCCGCCGTCGCGCTGGCCGCCGAGCCGCTGGCCACGGTCGAGACCCTGAGGACCGAACGGGATGGGCTCGTCGCCTGGCTCCGGGCCCGGGGGCTGTCCGTGGCGGATTCGGACGCCAACTTCGTGCTGTTCGGTGAGTTCGGCTCGCGCCGCGAGGTCTGGCAGGCGCTGCTCGACCGGGGCGTGCTGGTACGTGAGGTGGGCCCGCCGCGCTGGCTGCGGGTCACGGTGGGGACGCCGCAGGAGATGGCGGCGTTCCGTTCGGCTCTGGATGAGGTGCTCCTGTCATGAACCGAGTGGCCCGGGTGGAACGGCTGACCGGCGAGACGCAGATCACGGTCGAGCTCGACCTGGACGGCATCGGCGTCGTCGAGGTCAGCACCGGCGTGCCGTTCTTCGACCACATGCTGGCCCAGCTGGGCAAGCACGGCTGCCTGGACCTGACCGTGCGGGCCAAGGGCGACGTGGAGATCGACACCCACCACACCGTCGAGGACACTTCGATCGCGCTTGGCCAGGCCCTGAAGGAGGCGCTCGGCGACAAGTCGGGCATCACCAGGTTCGGCGACGCGCTGGTCCCGCTGGACGAGACCCTGGTCCAGGTGGCGGTGGACCTGTCCGGGCGGCCGTACGTGGTGCACACCGAGCCGGACGGCATGGCCCCGCTGATCGGCAGCTACGACACCACGCTGACCCGGCACATCTTCGAGTCGCTGGCCTTCGCCGCCGGCATCTGCCTGCACGTGCGGGTGCTGACCGGGCGCAACCCGCACCACATCGTGGAGGCCCAGTTCAAGGCGGTGGCCCGGGCGCTGCGCACCGCCGCGGCCCCGGACCCGCGAGCCGGCGGGATCCCCAGCACCAAGGGCGTGCTCTGAGATGGCCTCCCGGGTGGTGGTCCTGGATTACGGGTCGGGAAACCTGCGCTCGGCTCAGCGTGCGCTCGAGCGGGCCGGCGCGGACGTCGAGGTGACCGCGGACGCCGACGCCGCACTGGAGTGCGACGGGCTCGCCGTCCCCGGCGTGGGCGCGTTCGCCGCCTGCATGTCCGGGCTGCGCTCGGCCGGCGGGGACAAGCTGATTGCCCGCAGGCTGGAGCTCGGCCGGCCGGTGCTGGGTATCTGCGTCGGCATGCAGGTCCTGTTCGCGGCCGGGGTGGAGCACGGGCTCGTGACCGACGGCTGCGCCGCCTGGCCCGGGACGGTGGAGCGCCTGGACGCCGACGTGCTGCCGCACATGGGCTGGAACACGGTGTCCGCGCCGGCGGACTCGGTGCTGTTCGCCGGGATCGCGCCCGGCACGCGGTTCTACTTCGTGCACTCCTACGCGCTGCGCGCTCCCGGCGCCGAAGCGCTCGCCGCGGCCGGCGCCCGCATCACCTGGGCCGAGCACGGCGAGCCGTTCGCCGCCGCGGTCGAGCAGGGGGTGCTGACCGCGACCCAGTTCCACCCGGAGAAGTCCGGCGACGCCGGCGCCGCCCTGCTCGCCAACTGGCTGGAGACGCTATGACCGGACTGACCCTGCTGCCCGCGGTCGACGTGACGCAGGGGCACGCGGTGCAGCTGGTCCAGGGCGTGGCCGGCAGCGGCGGCCAGTACGGCGACCCGATGGAGGCCGCCCTGGCCTGGCAGCGGGCCGGGGCGTCCTGGATCCACCTGGTCGATCTGGACGCGGCGTTCGGCCGCGGGTCCAACGCGGACCTGCTGGCCGGGGTGGTCGGCAAGCTCGACGTCAACGTCGAGATGTCCGGCGGCATCCGGGATGACGAATCGCTGGCCCGGGCGCTGGGCACCGGGTGTGCCCGGGTCAACATCGGTACCGCCGCGCTGGAGAACCCGGACTGGGTGCACTCGGTCATCGCCGCGCACGGGGACCGGATCGCGATCGGGCTCGATGTCCGCGGCACCCGGCTGGCCGCCCGCGGCTGGACCGCCGAGGGCGGGGAGCTGTATGAGACCCTGGACCGGCTGAACGCGGAGGGCTGCGCCCGCTACGTGGTCACCGATGTGCTCAAGGACGGCACGCTGCGCGGCCCGAACCTGGCCCTGCTCCGCGACGTCTGCACCCGCACCAGCGCCCCGGTGGTGGCCAGCGGCGGCGTGTCCAGCCTGGCCGATCTGCGGGCAATAGCCACCCTGGTCCCGCTGGGCGTGGAGGGGGCGATCGTCGGCACCGCCCTGTACGAGGGTGCGTTCACCCTGGAGCAGGCCCTGGCCGAGGTCGCGGGCGTGACCTCGTGACCGTCTCCGTGCGGGTTATCCCGTGCCTGGACGTGGACGGCGGCCGGGTGGTCAAGGGGGTGAACTTCCGCGGGCTGCGCGATGCCGGGGACCCGGTCGAGCTGGCCGCGTTCTACGACGCCGAGGGCGCCGACGAGCTGACCTTCCTGGACATCACCGCGTCCAGCGGGGGCCGGGACACCATGTACGACGTGGTGCGGCGCACCGCCGACCAGGTGTTCATCCCGCTGACCGTCGGCGGCGGCGTGCGCAGCGTGGCCGACGTCGACCGGCTGCTGCGGGCCGGCGCGGACAAGGTCTCGCTGAACACCGCGGCCATCGCTCGGCCCGAGCTGCTGTCGGAGGCGGCCGGGCGGTTCGGGTCGCAGTGCGTGGTGCTGTCGGTGGATGCACGGCGAGCGGACGGGAGCGCAAGCGGGTTCGAGGTGACCACGCACGGCGGCCGGGTCGGCACCGGGATCGACGCGGTCAAGTGGGCAGAGGCCGGCACCGAGCTGGGGGCGGGCGAGATCCTGCTCAACTCCATGGACGCGGACGGCACCACGGTCGGCTTCGACATCGAGCTGATCCGGGCCGTCCGGGCGGTGGTGACCGTCCCGGTCATCGCCAGCGGCGGCGCGGGCACCCTCGCGCACTTCGCGCCGGCCGTCGACGCCGGCGCGGACGCGGTCCTGGCGGCCAGCGTGTTCCACTTCGGCACCCTGCGCATCGGCCAGGTCAAGAACGCCCTGCGCGGCGCGGGCCACCCCGTCCGCTAGCCGGTGACCGCTTCCGGCGCCGGCGGGCGCGGGCGGGTGGCCCGGATCACGATGTCGGGCAGGAACGCGATCAGGATCCACAGGTACTTGGCCCAGTCCGCGTTCCACCACGCCACCGCGATGGACACGGCAAAGACCGAGGCGACGATGAACGCCCTGACCTGCCCGGCCCGCGCCTGCTCCGGATGATAACTGGACGAGAGCAGCCCCTTCCGCTTGATGAACCGGGACGTGGCCTGGGAGGCCAGGGTACCCAACAGCATGTTGGCGGCGAAGATGTCGACCGCCAGCGGATTCCCGGAGAACAGCCCAAGCAGGCCGCTGGTGAACGGGATCAGCGTGATCGTGAACAGGAATGCGAAGTTCCACCAGGCCAGGGCCTCGCTGTGCCCGGTGACCACGCGGAACACCCGGTGGTGCGTGAGCCAGAACTGGGCGATGACGTAGAACGACACGACGTAGCTGATCAGCTGGTCGGTGTCGTGCCCGAGCACCGTGGCCAGCTCCGACGCCGAGTCGGTATGCCGGAGCACGGTCTCAGCCGGGACCTTCAGGTCCAGCACCAGCAGGGTCAGGGCGATGGCGACGACCCCGTCGGACAGCGCAAGCAGCCGCTCGGGACCGGGCGGGGTGTCATCGGCCGGCGCCGTGCCTGGCGCGCTCTCCGGCGCCTGGTGGCGGCCTGGTTCGGTGGACATCGCGCCCATCATTGCACTCAGGCCGCGAGCTGGTCCGGGCTACCCGTCGTGCTGGCTGGCGCCGGAGGTGTCCGAGACCGCGCTGGAGGTCGCCATCGCCGCGCCGACGATGCCGGCGTCGTTTAGCAGGGCCGCGGGCACGATCCGGGCCCGGATCCCGGTCAGCCGGGGCACCCACTTCTCGGCCTGCTTGCTGATGCCGCCGCCCACGATGATCAGGCTCGGCGAGATCAGCGCCTCCATGTGCTGCAGATAATCGTCGACTCGCCCGGCCCACTTGCCCCAGCTCAGGTCGTGCAGCTCCTTGGCGTGCTCGGACGCGCGCGTCTCGGCGTCCTGACCGTGGATCTCGATGTGCCCGAACTCGGTGTTCGGCACCAGGACACCCTGGACGAACAGCGCGCTGCCGATCCCGGTCCCGAACGTCAGCATCAGCACCGTGCCGTTCTCGCCGAGCCCGGCGCCGAACGTCATCTCGGCCACCCCGGCCGCGTCGGCGTCGTTCAGCACCCGGACCCGGTTGCCGGATGCCTTGCTGAACAGCTCGCCGGCGTTCACGCCGATCCAGGACGGGTCCAGGTTGGCCGCCGTCCGGGTGACACCGTCGGTGACCACGCCGGGAAACGTGATGCCGATCGGCCCCGACCAGCTGAAAGAGGTGGTGAGCTGCTTCACCACGTCCGCGACCGCGTCCGGCAGGGCCGGCCGCGGGGTGGCGATTTTCTGCCGGTCGGCGAGAAACCTGCCCGTGTCCACGTCCACGGGTGCGCCCTTGATGCCGGTGCCGCCGATATCGATGCCCAGTGCGTGCATGCCCATAGCGTAATGGCACGCCTGATGGGGGCCGGGTGCGGACGAGGGAAAGTCAGGTAATATCGCGAGAGAGGACTTAAGGCTTGAGGAGAGGATGCGGCGGATGCGCATGGTCAAGCTCGTCGCCATCGCGGCAGGCATACTGATCGCGTTCCTGCTTGTCGGCTCGGTTATCGGATTCGTCATCCATGCCGTGACGAGCCTGGTGATCGCCGCGCTCGTGGTCGGCGCGATCGTCGTGGCCATCAAGGTGGCCCGGTCGGGAAAGCAGATCTCACGCAAGGAGCGCAAGGAGCGCGAGGTCCGGGACTCCGACGTCACCGAGCACAGCCGGCCGCTGCCCCGCGCCGACGTCGAGCCCGTCGCCACCTCCTACCCGGCGCCCCGTCCGGCCGCGACGCGCCCCAGCTCCGCCGACATCGACGACGAGCTGGCCCGGCTGAAGCGGGAGATGGGCAGCTAGGCGCTCAGCGCCAGCCCGGACTCAGCGCCAGCTAGAGATCGCAGCTAGAGATTCAGCGCCAGGCTCTACCGCCAGATTGGCTCGGCGAGCTTGCTCACTGCGGGCTGGGTACCGTCCATCCGGACCCGTGCCGCGCCGGCCCGGCCCATCACCCACAGCGTGAGCTCGGCCGGGCTGCCGATGACGGTGACCGCGGGGGTGGCGTTCCTGGCCGTAACCCGGTACGCCGGGCCGTCCTGGCTCACCTCGCCGGTGTCGATGTCGTCCCTGGCCAGCTCCACGCCGACCGGGGCCTTGCGCAGCATGAACCGGGCCATCCGCAGCCGGTGCCAGAGCAGGCCGGATTCACCGCTGCTGAGCTCGCGGGGTTCCCAGCCGTCGGCGGCGCGCCGCACGTCTTCGTGGTGCACGAAGAACTCGACCGCGTTGGCCCGCTCGTCCATGCCGGGCAGCGCCATCGGCGACAGCCGCGGCGGGCCGGACCGGATGGCGGCGACCAGGTCGCCGAAGGGCGTCCGCTCCCGGAGCCGCTGCTGTACCCGGGCCGTGTGCCTGGCCAGCGGCCCGCCCAGGATGCCCGCGGCCGCGTCCGGCCGGCGCTCCCGCAGCACCAGATGGGCGGCCAGGTCGCCGGTGGTCCAGCCGTCACAAAGAGTCGGCGCATCCGGTCCGGTCCGGTCCAGCAGCGCGCAGAGCGCCTGTCGCTCTTCGGAGGAGTAGCTCACCTGCTGATGGTAGGCGGCATTGCTAGGCTGGCTGAATTCGAAGAATGACACCACGATTGGGGAAGCGATGCTCGACCCGGCCATCGCGGCGCGGCTGAAGCGAGACGACAAAGGCCTCGTCGCGGCGATTGCCCAGCAGTACGACACCGGCGAAGTGCTGATGCTCGGCTGGATGGACGACGAGGCGCTGCATCGCACCCTCACCACCGGCCGGTGCACCTACTGGTCCCGCAGCCGCCAGGAGTACTGGGTCAAGGGCGACACGTCCGGGCACTACCAGTGGGTCAGGTCGGTGGCGCTGGACTGTGACGGCGACGCCCTGGTGGTTAAGGTCGACCAGGTCGGGGCGGCCTGCCACACCGGCGACCGCACCTGCTTCGACGCGGGCGTGCTCGAGGCGGTGAGCGGCCAGCCCGCCGCCAGCTGACATGTCCGGACCGCGCAGGGAGTTCACCGCCGTCCTGCTGCTGGGGGCGATCGGAGCCGGGCTGATCGTGCTGTCCGCCCGGCAGGCCTGGGCGCACGCCATCTTCACCCCGCCCCGACCCCTGCCCGTGCAGGATTTCGCCGTCACCGGCCAGGGGCTGGTCCCGCTGGCCAGCGCCCTGGCGCTGGCCGCCCTGGCCTGCCTGGCGGCCGTGATCGCCACCAGGTCGGTGCTGCGC
>JBAPYC010000214.1:0-3400 GCA_049284535.1 Streptosporangiaceae bacterium | reverse complement strand
CCACCGAACAGCGCCACCCGCTCGCGCATGCCGGCCAGGCCGTGCCCGCCGTCTGCCGGGCCGGCTGGCTGCGGCCCGGCTCCGTCGTCGGTGACCTCGATGAGCACCTCGTCAGCGCCGCACCTGACGCTGACCTCGGCGCCGGCCTGCCCGGCGTGCTTAAGGACATTGGTCAGGGCTTCCTGCACAATCCGGTAGGCCGAGATATCCACCGCCGCGGGCAGCCGGTCAGGGTCGCCGTCGATGACCAGCACCACGGGCACCCCGGCTGCGCGGACGCCCTCCGCCAGCGCCGCCAGCCCGGCCACACCGGGCTGCGGAGACAGCTCAGGCCCGGTTGCCGGCTCGTCCGGCTGGCGCAGCACGCCCAGCAGCCTGCGCATCTCCACTAGCGCCTGGCGGCCGCTGCGCTCGATTTTCTCCAGGGTCGGGCCGGTGTCCGAGCCGCCTGCGGCTTGAGCGCCGGCCGCCTGCAGGACCACCACGCTCAGGTTGTGGGAGACAATGTCGTGCAGTTCGCGCGCCATCCGGGCCCGCTCATCAGCGACGGCCCGCTCGGCCTGCCGCTCGGCCGCCGCGGTGCGCGCGGCCTGCACCACCGCCTCCCTGCGGCCCCGGACGAACACCCCGGCCAGCCACGCTGCCAGGATCGCGGTCGCGAAGAAGGCAGCCGACCACTCATTGCCCGTGTTGCCGCTCATGATGTCGTGGTTCGCCTGGCCGTAGATGATGGCGCCCGCAGCAGTAACCGCAAGCCCGGCCAGTGCCCGGCGCAGCGTAGTGTGTGCGCCTACGGAATAGCTGCCCACAGCCAACACGAACATCAGCTCCAGGCCTTCCGGCGAGTTCCCCGTGATCAGCGCCTGCAGCGAGATACCAGCCCAGATGATGGTCCAGCCCGCCAGCGGCGCCCGTCGGCGCAGCGCCAGCGGGGCGCCGATAAGCAGCGGCCAGATCACCTTCAGCCAGGTCGGCCCCGCGAATGGCGTGGCGATCACGTTCACGGACCACACCGCGACCGCGGTCAGCACGACGCCGATCAGAGCCAGACTCAGATCCAGAACCAGGGCGCGGCCAGGGGCCTTCATGCCACAAAAATACGCCTGCAAAAGGTTGTCCGGCATCGCCCGTGCGGCCACCCAGATTCATCCTCGCGGCGGAGCTGATTCGCCCTGATAGCCGCTGACCGGCAGCCAGGCCGGTGATTACGTTCGAGCTCACCACACCGACCCGAAGGAGCTCCCATGCAACGCCAGCAACTGCCCCGGACCGCTGCCGCGGTCTCACTGATTATCGCGCCGCTGCTCGGACTGGTCGCCGCCTGCGCCTGGCCGCCGCTACGCGCCGGCGACCGCGCGCAGATCGCCGCGATCAGCGCCCAGCCTGGCCGCTGGTACATTTTCTCGCTGTTCCTCCTGCTCAGCACGATCATGCTCGTGCCCGCCGTGCTCGCCCTGATGCGCCTGCTCGGCCACAGCCGCCCGGTCTGGGCCCTGATCGCCGGCAGCCTGGCCCAGCTCGGCATCCTCATCGGCATCGGCGACGCGGCGACCGAGCTCATGGTCTGGCAAATGGGCGCGCCTGGCGCCAGCCTGGGCCAGATGGCCGCGCTGGTCGCCCGCTACAACGCCGCGCCCGGCGCGGCGCTGATTTTCATGATCGGCGGGCTGGCGATACTGTCCGGGACGCTGCTGCTGTCGGCCGGGCTCTGGCGCGCACACGCCGTACCCGCCTGGACCGCCATCGCCGTCGCCGTCGCGATGATCGCCAACATCGTCGGGCTGTCCGCCAACAGCGTCCTGATCACGATCGCCAGCTTCGCGCTGCTGCTAGCAGCGTTCGGCCGCATCGCAGTGATCGTCCGCAGCAGCCCGGCCTGGCCCCAACCAGACATTCCAGTAACCACCAGGCCAGCGGCCAGCGCGCTGCCCGCTCGCAGCTGACCAACACGCCCGCAGGTGTAAAGGCCCCTCCCGCCCTGGCGACGGAGGGGCCAGCATCACAGCTTGCCGATGCGCCCAGAATGACCCGTTCGGTACTGCTTGCAGGATCAGGCGGCGGAGCGCCAAACGGCCATATCGGCGGCTGTGCGCGTGGTGGCGCAGGGATAGGCTAATTACGGATCATGTCGGACTGCGCTGATCGTGCGTGTCGAGCGCGCCGGCTCTTGCGCTCAGCCTGCCTCGCAGTGCAGCACGGCCGGCGCCCGGCTCGTTTGGGGTTACTGGCCGACACGGCCGTCAATCCGCTCGCGGAGCAGGTCGGCGTGGCCGAGGTGGCGGGCGTACTCCTCGACCATGTGGAGTATCACCTCGCGCAGCGCGACGGTGGTGCCATCTTGCATAGGGCTGCGGATGGCGAGGTCGGGCGAGCCGGCCACGAATTCCTCCGCGAAGGCGACCTCCTCGCGCCAGGCCCGCCACGCGCCGGCGACCACCGCCGGATCAGCCACCGCCCCCGCCCAGTCAGCGTCCTCAGCCTCATCAGACCAGTACAGCGGCGGCGCGTCGGCCCGTGCCATCACCCGCCGGAACCAGTTGCGCTCCACGTCGGCCATGTGGCGGACCAGGCCGAGCAGGGACATGGTGGAGGGCGGCACCGAGCGCCGGGCCAGCTGCTCCGCGTCGAGGCCGGCGCACTTGAGTTCCAGCGCCAGCCGGTAGGCGCGCAGGTAGTCCAGTAGCGTCGCCCGCTCGCCTTCCAGTTCCGCGCCTGCCGTGAACCTCGGGTCCTGCGCCGGATCCATCCACATGTCGGACTTCGGGCCAATCGCGTTCCAGCGTTCGGGTACCACATCCCCGGTGCTCGGCTCCGTCACAGCGACCAGCCTGTCATCCGGCGGCCAGGGTGGCCAGCAGAATTACCCCGCAAGACGAACCGGGTTCTGGCGCTGGCCCGCGTACCGTGACCGGGGAGACTGCCCGGCGAGTCCGGACAGCTAAGTTAGCTTCCAGGCCGGCGGCAGCCGAGCGCCGAGTAGGTACGGCTCATAGTTGGCCGTAGCGTCTGCAGAGTTGCGCCCGTATCGGCCGGTTCTGTGTGCTTGTCATGGCGACGGCGAACGGCCCCCCGCGGCACTAAAGGTTTAGCGGCACCCGCGCGACTACTTAGCATGATGAGCTCACTGCACTCCAGCCTGTGCCAGGCCGGCCGGAGACCGCCGGAGGTGCGGCATGGACGGTAGCGGCGAGGTGCGGCTCCCGCAGCGTCACGTCACTGAGCTGAGCTCGTTCTTCGCAGCTCATGACCGGTGGCTGTTCGGCCACGCGTTCCTGCGCACTCGTGGCGATCGCGAGCTTGCCGCAGATCTGGTCCAGGACACGTTCGAGGCGGCGGCAAGGGAGTGGACGAGGTTGCGCAGACGTGCTGGAGGCCAGCAACGAGCCTGGCTGCTCGGCAC
>JBAPYC010000213.1:0-4350 GCA_049284535.1 Streptosporangiaceae bacterium | reverse complement strand
GGCCGTGGGTGTGCCGGGGCCGGAGGCGGTGCCGTCGGCTCTGGCCGACGGCCTGGCCCGGGCCGCCGAAGCGGTCGACTCCGGCGCCGCCAGTGCGCTGCTGGACCGCTGGATAGAGGTAAGCCGCCGCCTGGCTGGCTGATTACAGGTCGGCGTCCAGGCCCAGCGAGAACGCGGCCTCCAGGTCATGCCGCGTGTAGGTGCGGAAGGCGATGTGGGTCTCGGTCTGCGTGACCCCCGCGACCTTGTTCAGCCGCCCCGGGATGACATCGGCCAGTTCCTCATGCGAGCGGACGCGGACCATGGCCACCAGGTCGAACTCGCCGGTGACCGAGTACACCTCGCTCACCTCGGTGATCTGGGCGATCGTCTCGGCCACCTCGGGAATGCGCTGGATGTCCGCCCTGACCAGAACGATCGCGGTGACCACCTGATGCCTCCCAGATCCTTGCCGGCATCGCTCGGGCTGGCGCTGCTCGGGCTGGCGCTTACGCTACTACGTCCGGCCAGGCCCGGAGCTGGCCAAGGGCCTGAAGCTGGCCGAGGGTGCGCACGCCCTGGTGGGTGAGCCGGCGGATCAGCCAGCCGAGCACGTGCGCGGTGGCGCGGGCGTCGGCCAGCGCGCGGTGGCTCGGTGTCGTCCGGGCGCGGAAGAACCCGGCCAGGGTGCCGAGCTTGCAGTCGGGTATCTCGTCCGGGTTCATGACCTGGCGGGCCAGCATCACGGTGTCCAGCACGGTGAAACCCGGCCAGGCTACGCCGCAGGTCCCGCACGCGGCGGTCAGGAAACCCAGGTCGAACGGGGCGTTGTGCGCGACCAGGACGCAGTCTCGGGAGAACTCGAGCAGGCCGGGCAGCACCGCGCCCAGCCGCGGGGCCGCGGCCAGCATCCAGTCACTGATCCCGGTCAGATCCTCGATCTTCGGCGGAACCGGCGTACCCGGGTTCACCAGCGAAGCGAACTCACCCCGCCGCTGCCCGCCGCGAACCCGGACCGCGCCGATCTCCGTGATCGCAGCCTCCAGCGGCGACCAGCCCGTCGTCTCCAGGTCGACGACCGCGAACTCCACCTCGCTGAGCTCCACCTCGCCGAGCCCGGTCTCAGGCGCCCCGCTCTCAGCCAGCGCGGATCGGACCAGCTCGAGCCGTGGGCCCCGCCGTTCCGCACGGGCCGCCGGTGCACCGGCGAATCCGCCTCGTGCCTGCGCTGTCACGCTCGGACTGATCACGCTCACCACCGTAGATCCGCCCTCCGACATTTACCTACCGCCACGCCGCCCTGTCCCGTCCGTCCCGCACCTCCCCTGCGCCCATCTGTCTGCTCTCATCCCATGTCTCACTGTCATTAGGGGTGATCGCCATGGCGCCGCCTCTTCGCCCCGCCTGGGAGGCATGCAACCGGGCCTTGATGTCGCGCGAACGCGCCAAGCCCCGTGTTCGGCGACCTACAGGACGACGCCCGGTAGCCGGGTCGTCACAGATAATGGCAGTAGTTTGTCCACCTGCATAGCTCTAATGGTCCTAACGTCCCATTAAGCGAAGCGTCCCGCCGTCATCGTGGCCACTTCCGGTGGTCCCGCGGCGTGTGCATCTTCGCCAAATGTCAGAGGGCGCCGTTAACGTGTGCTCGTCCATTTACGGAATGCACAGGAGGCATCATGGTGATTGATTGTGACCGCTGCGTGATACGTGGTGCCGTTTGCGCGGATTGCCTTGTTACGGTTCTCGAACCACGAAACGCCGCTGGTGTCTCCGATGGCGGGCTGGCCGAACTAGACGCGGCCGAACTGAGGGCGCTCCGCGTCCTGGCCGAGGCGGGCATGGTCCCCCCGCTGCGCCTTTCCTCGCAGGGTGGACGCCTACTGCCTGGCGCGCGGACATGGACTCAGCGCGTCCTGCCTGACAGCAAAGCGTCATGATGATAGCGTGTCCTGTCCGTTCCTGCGCGTGAATCCCGGCATCGTAATGGAGTAGTTGGGATTAAGGGAATCGGTTGAATCGCCCTATTCGCTTCACTACGCTGGCCCCGAGTTGCCTGGCCAGTAGCCTAGGGTTCCAGACCTGAGCGAACGCGCAGGGTAAATGACACGATCAGGGAGTGTGGTAGGCACGTGAGTACGCGGCTAAGGGGTGGCAAATCCCGGGTTCGCCGCGGCGCCGCTATCGCGACCGTCCTAGTAGCGATCAGCGGGCTCGTGGTCTTCGCCTCTGGTGCCGGTGCGGCTCCCAAGCCCACCGTGAACCAGGTCCAGACCCGGATCAATCAGCTCACGTCACAGTTCGACAAGGTCAGCGAGCAGCTCGACCAGGCCAGCCAGCAGCTTTCCTCGGCGCAGTCCCGGCTGTCGCAGGTGAAGGTGCACCTCAACCACGCCGACGCCCAGTTCCAGGCGGCCCAGGCGAATGTGGCCCAGACCGCCGCCGCGGCCTTCGAGGACACCGGATCAACCTCCATGGCGGGCGTGCTGACCTCGAGCGATCCGTCCGTGGTGCTCCAGCAGGGGTCGCTGCTGATGGAGCTGTCCGGTACGCGGAACGACCAGACGCGGCAGCTGCTGACCGACGCCAGCCAGCTCCAGGGTGTCGAGCAGGAGATGCAGCGAACCGAGCTCGGAGTCGCCAGCCTCAAGAACCAGCTCACCTCGCACAAGAACTCCCTGAGCAAGCTCATCGACACCGAGAAGGCCACGCTGGCCAGCCTGACCCAGCCGGAGCAGCAGACCGTTCAGAACAACTCGATCGGCGGGAACGGCAGCACGTCAGCACAGCAGTACACCGGCTCGACCGCCACCCAGGCCGGGAAGGCGGTTGCGTTTGAGTACGCTCAGCTCGGCTGTCCCTATGTCTACGGCGCGACCGGCCCATGTCACAGCGGCTTCGACTGTTCCGGGCTGGCCCAGGCGGCCTGGGCGGCAGCGGGCGTGTCGATACCGCGCGACACCTATGAGCAGTGGGCCGCGCTGCCGCATATATCGATGTCCTCACTCGAGCCCGGTGACCTCATCTACTACAACGGTGAGGGGCACGTGGCCATGTACGTGGGCGGCGGCTACATCATCGACGCACCGCAAACCGGGATGGACGTCGAGAGGATCCCCGAGAGCACGTCCTGGTACGCCGACAACGCCGACGGCGCGGTGCGTCCCTAAGACGCCCTGGAGTCTGTACTGGATGGGGACCGCCGTTTTACAGTCGCCTCATCGTGTCCGTCCAAGAGATGCCGGAGCAGCCGATGCCAACGCCGACTGACGCACGCCGCGACCTCCTGACCGTGATCGCCTACATGCACGCCAAGCCCGGCAAGGAAGACGAACTGCGGGCCGCGCTGGAGGCGCTGATCCAGCCGACCAGCGAAGAGGACGGCTACGTGAACTACGACCTGCACCAGGGCGTGGGGGATCCGGGAGCGTTCTTCTTCTACGAGAACTGGGAGTCGGCCGACCACCTGGACGCGCATCTGGCCAAACCCCACCTGCAGAACTTCTCGTCCATCTCCGGCGACCTGCTGGACGAGGGCGGCCTCACCATTACCCGCCTGCGCCGGATCGCCTGACAGCGCCGGATCGCCTGACAGCGCCGGATCGCCTGCCAGCACAGGTTTGCCGGTAAGCGGCGCCCGGAGCCGAGCGTGAGCCAGGCAGCGAACCCGGCGCGATCACTTGCCTGACGCATGTGTCATCCGCCGTTAACCGGGGTAACAGATTCTCGGCGCTATAGCCGACCATGACCCAGCCGACTGGCGCGCTATCTTGATCGTGCTTACCGCGCCAAAGGGGGCATGTATGAGCATCGAGGTAATCATCTCCCTGGTCAGTGCGGCGATGGTCCTGCTGGCCGGCGCCATCGTCGTTTTCTGCCGGATCCGGTCGAGGCGCCGGCGGGTGAGCTGTGAACAGCTCCAGCTCAGGTATCCCGAGCTCGACCGGGAACTCGACGTCATCTGGCAGTGCCTCAACCCGACCTCCGGTTTGTAACAGCCCCACGGGGCACACCTCGCGGTGAGCGTGTCGGCACCGTGAGCCAGATGGTGGCTGCTTGTACACTCATCCGGTGCCGCGGACGCTGATTGTCACCAACGACTTCCCGCCCCGCCGGGGCGGAATCCAGTCGTTCGTGCACGCGCTGGCTACCGGGCTGCCCGCGGACTCGGTCACGGTGTACGCGCCGGCCTGGAACGGCGCGGCGGAATTCGACGCGCGCCAGCCTTTCCCGGTCATCCGGCATCCGACCTCGCTGATGCTGCCGGTTCCCGGCGTGTCGCGGCGCGCGGCGGCGATCGCCGCCGAGTACGGCTGCGACACGGTCCTGTTCGGCGCGGCCGCGCCACTCGGCCTCATCACGCCCGTGCTG
>JBAPYC010000212.1:0-6237 GCA_049284535.1 Streptosporangiaceae bacterium | reverse complement strand
GGTCAGGGCAGCCCCGGCAACCACGGTCGCGGCAGCCGGGCCCGCGCCGCGCAGCAGCAGCGTGCTGGCCCACGCTCCCGCGGTTACCTGCGGGGTGAACGACATCAGTGGCACGGCCCATGCTTCGGCGAACCGGAGACGATCAGCGCCCGCCAGCCGGGCAGCCGCCCAGCCGGCCAGCGCGCCGGCCACCGTCCACTCCATGCGTGAGGACATTGGTTCATGATCGCAGCGCAGGCTGGCCGTCAATTCAGCTGTGCTTGTACTTGAGCGCGGCCAGCGGTGCGAACACCACCACGAAGCCGAGCGCCCACAGGAGCGACCCGCGGACCAGGTACCAGGTGGAGTGGCCGATCAGCAGCTCGGCCGCGTGTCCCTGTGACAGCGAGCGCACTGCGTCCACCATGTACGTGACCGGCTGGTGGCTGGCGAAGGCCTGCAGCCAGCCCGGCATGGACGATACCGGGATGTAGGCGCTGGACACGAACGTGAACGGGAAGACCAGCAGCGCCATGCCCTGCGCGGCCTGCGGCGTCCCGGCCATCAGCCCGAGCAGGATGAACAGCCACTCGAAGGCGAACCCGAAGAGCACGCAAAGACCGAAGGCGGCCAGCGAGTCCTGCACCGGGCCGTGGATGCGGAACCCGACCGCGAACCCTATGGCGGCGGTCACGATCAGCCCCCAGGTGTTCCAGGCAGTGTCCGCGATCGCGCGGCCGGTCAGGAAGCAGAGCCGGCGGACGGGCAGCGAGCGCAGCCGGTCCACGAACCCCTGCTGCAGGTCCTCGGCCGTCCCGGTCGCCGCGTTCATCCCGGTGAACAGCACGCCGGTGGTGATGAACCCGGGCACCAGGAAGTCCACGTACGGGATGCCGCCCTTGATCGGGATGGCACCGCCGAAGACATACCGGAAGATCAGCAGGAACATCGCGCCCTGAATGGTGCCGAGCACGATGAGCTGCGGGGTGCGCAGGTAGCGCAGCAGGGATCGTTGCGCGATCTGAAGCGTGCTGGGTCCGAGCCGGGTCGTCCTGGTAGCCGGTGCGGCAGCGATGACAGCCATGTCGTTTCTCTCTTTCTGGAGTTTTCAGCGGTGAGGCGACCCGGCCGCGGCCGCGGCGGTAGCGTCCGGCTGCCCGGTCAGGGCCAGGAACACCTCGTCGAGCCTGGGCTGGCGCAGCGCGACGTCCTCGACCTCGACGCCTGCCTGCTCGACCGCGCGCAGCGCCTCCATCAGCACCCGGCCGCCGCCGCCCTCGACGGTGACGCGGACCTGGCGGGTGCCCTGGTCGATCCGGACCTCGCCGTGGCCGGACCGGCCCAGCGCCTGGGCCACCTGCGGCACGTCGCCGGAGTTGCGGACGTGCACCTCGATGACCTTGCCGCCGACCCGCTGCTTGAGCTCGGACGGCGTCCCGTTCGCGACCACCCGGCCGTGGTCGATGATCACGACGTGGCTGGCCAGGTTGTCGGCCTCGTCCAGGTACTGGGTAGTGAGCAACACATCGGTCCCCTGCCCGACCAGGGTTCTCACGGCATCCCACAGCTCGATCCGGCTGCGCGGGTCCAGGCCGGTAGTCGGCTCGTCAAGTAGCAGCAGCCGCGGCGCGCCGACCAGGCTGGCGCCGAGGTCGAGCTTGCGCCGCATGCCACCCGAGTAGGTGCGCACGAGCCGGTCGCCGGCCTCGGTCAGACCCAGACTGGCGAGCACCGAGGCCGCGCTGGCCTTGGCGCTCTTCCGGCTCTGGCCGAACAGCCTGGCCACCATCCGCAGGTTCTCCCGCCCGGTCATGGTGGGCTCGATGGCCGCGAACTGCCCGGCTAGGCCGATGATCCGGCGGACCTCAGCCGCCTGGCGGTGCACGTCGTACCCGCCGACCCGCAGCTCGCCGCGATCGGGCTGCAGCAGGGTGGCCACCGTCCTGATGAACGTGGTCTTGCCCGCTCCGTTCGGCCCGAGCAGGGCCACGACCTGCCCGGATTCAGCCGTCAGGTCGAGCCCGTCCAGGGCCTGGGTCTTGCCGAAACGCTTGGCCAGCCCGTTGGCCTCGATGATGGGCGCCATCTGGCACCTTCCTCCCGTTGAACGTGGTCCCGGACGCGATATACCGCATCCTTGTACGCGATATAGCGCGTTGTCAAACGGCGTTCGATGAATCGAATGATGTTCTGCTGGACGTACACTCAGGACATGGCAGAAGACGCGCCACAGCCGTGGCGGGACACCGAAGGCCTTCCCGAGCCGCCCTGGCGCGCAGCGCGCACACCGTCGTCCCGCGCGCCGCTGACCCGGCGGGCCATCGTGGACGCGGCGCTGCGGGTGCTGGACGCCGAGGGCGTGGACGGCCTGTCGATGCGCCGGGTAGGTGAGGAGCTCGGGGCGGGGGCCGCGTCGATCTACTGGCACGTACGGAACAAGGACGAGCTACTCCAGCTGGTGTTCGAGCGGGTCATGGATGAGGCCGAGCTGCCCCCGCCCGACCCGTCGCGGTGGCAGGAGCAGCTCGGCGCGTTCGCGATCCAGATGCGCGCGATCTTGAACAGGCACCGGGACGTGGCGCGGATCTCGCTCGGCCGCGCGCCTACCGGGCCCACCGTGGCCGTGCTCACCGAGTGGATGTTCACCCTGCTCAAGCCCGTCGGCATCCCGGACAAGGTGATCGCCTACCTAGGCGACCTGTTCGGCCTGTACGTGGGCGCGTTCGCGTTCGAGGAGAGCCTGGGCGCCAGCTCCCTTGACACCCAGGGCCTGCCGCCCGAGCAGTTCCTTGAGCTGATCAAGGACTACATGCGGTCGCTGCCCGAGGACCGGTTCCCGTACACCAGGCAGGCCGCGGACCTGATCTTCGCGAGCGACCGGGACGACCGGTACGCGTTCGGGGTCGACCTGATGATCCGCGGCCTGCAGACGTTCGCCACCAAGCCACCCGGCTGAGCCCGGCTCGCGGCCGGGCTCGCGGCCCTGGCCTGGCCGGTCAATGACGGCCCTCGGTTTTACGGCGGTAGCGGTCAGGCCTGACTCGCTTTCGGGAGCGCCATGTCGAGCGCCTCGTCGAGGCTGAGCGCTATGCCCTGGGCGTAGGCCCGCTCCAGCCGCTCATCGCCCAGGTGCGCACGCGCTTGGTCCAGGCTGTCCCGGCGGTAACGCGCATCGAATTCTTGCCACGGATTGCCCGTCCGGTCCTGAAAGGCCTGCGCGACGCCGTGCAGCCCGGCGGCGCGCTCCCAGTCGCCCGCATCGCCGGCCACGCAGGCCAGGCCACAGATGGCAAAGGCCATGCCGAGGTTGCCGCCGTTCCGGCGGCCGATCCGCAGGGCGGCCTCGAACGCGGACCGGGCGCCGTCAAGGTCTCTTTCCGCGCGCAGCACCAGGCCCAGCATCGCTGGCACGGTCGCGACCTCGTATCCGATCTGCCGCCCGGTTCGGGCGGCGGCTTCCAGGTGAGCACGGGCGGCGAGGAGGTCCCCGGCTTCTAGCGCAGCGCCGGCGGCGTTGTGGTGCAAGGTGGAGTTGGTGAGGTGGTCGCCGGATCGTTCGGTGCAGGCGATCGCCTCGGCGTACAGCGGCCCGGACCGGCTTGAGTCGATGGTCACGAGATACCCGAGCAGGCTCTGGGCCAGCTGCACGTCGTCGCCGAGTCGCCGGGCCCGCTCGACCGATTCCTGCCCGAACGGGCGTCCTGTATCCGGCTCGCCGGCGAAGAAATGCGCGGCGCACAGCGAACTCAGGGCTCCGCTGAGCAGCCGCTCGTCGCCCAGCTGGCGGGCGACCTGGACCGCCTGCTCGGCCAGCTGCCGGGCAGTGGGGAGCTCAATGAAGAACGCGACGACCGCGGCGACATCCAGGGCCGCGGCGAACAGCGCGGGGTCGGCGTCGGCGTCGGGCCGCCGGAGCGCCGGCACGAGCAGCCCGAAGGCCTCCCGTTCCCGGGAACGCGCCCACCAGTAGTGGTCGAGCGCGACGCCCAGGCGCAGTACCGCCGCGGTCCCGTCCGGGCGGCTGGCCGCGTACCCGGCGGCGTGCCGCAGATTGGCCTGGTCGGCGTCCAGCCGGGCCAGCCAGCTGCCCTGCTCCGGCCCGGTCAGGTGCGCACCCGCCGTCTCGGCCACCGACACGAAGTGAGCACAGTGCGCCGCCGCGACCGCGGCAGCCTCGCCGTCGGCGGCCTCGGCCAGCCGCTCGGCGGCGAACAGCCGGATCGTCTCCAGCAGCCGGTACCGCACGGTTCCCCTGGCGGGCTCGGCTACCACCAGGCTCTTGTCCACCAGCGACCCGAGCAGATCCGCGACATCCAGCACGTCGATCCGGCCGAACCCGCACACCGCCTCGGCCGCGTCCAGGGCGAAGCTCCCGGCGAACGCCGACAGGCGGGCCAGCAGCACCTGCTCCGCGCCGGTCAGCAGCGCATAGGACCAGCCGACCGTCGCGGCCAGCGTCTGCTGGCGTGCCAGCGCGTTCCGCCCGCCCCCGGTCAGCAGCCGGAACCGCTGGTCCAGCCGGTCGTGCAGCTCGGCCAGCGACATCGACCGCAGCCGGGCTGCGGCCAGCTCGATGGCCAGCGGCATCCCGTCCAGCCGGCGGCACACCGACACCGCCAGCGGGCCGGCCTGCTCGTCCACGGACAGGGCGGCGCCGCCGGCCCGGGCCCGGTCCGCGAACAGCGCCACCGCATCGGAGGATCCAGGTGCCAGCGGAGCAGCCTCGTCAGGTCCGGGCAGCGACAGTGACGGCACCCGGTAGATCCTCTCCCCGCTGATGCCCAGCGGCTCCCGGCTGGTGGTCAGCAGATGCACCCGCGGGCACCGCCGCACGATCGCCTCCGCGGTCTTGGCGCAGCCGTCAATCAGGTGCTCGCAGTTGTCCAGCACGATCAGCACATCCTGCGGGGCCAGGGCGTCGAGCACGGACTCCAGTACGGGCCGGCCCGGCTGGGCGGTCAGCCGCAACGCCTGCGAGATGGCGGCCGCCACCGCATCCTCCTCGGTGACCGCGGCCAGCTCGGCCAGCCAGACCCCGTCGCCGGACCCGTCCAGAAGCCCGGCGGCCACCTGCAGGGCCAGCCTGGTCTTGCCCGCCCCGCCGGCGCCGGCCAGGGTGACCAGCCGCGAGGACCCCACCAGTGCCCGGACCTCGGCCACCTCCCGGGCCCGGCCGATGAACGCCGACAGCTGGGCGGGCAGGTTGTTCGGCAGCGCCGGGTTGCCCAGCGACCGCAGCGGCGGGAACTCTGCTCGCAGGCCCGCCGCCGTCAGCTGGAAGATCCGCTCCGGGCGGCTCAGGTCCTTCAGCCGGTGGGTGCCCAGGTCGGTCAGGGCCGCGCCCGGCGGCAGCCCATTCCGCACCAGCACCGCCGCCGCCTCCGACACCAGCACCTGCCCGCCCCAGGCGACCGCGGCCACCCGGGCGGCCCGGTGCACCTCCAGGCCCACCAGCCCGGTGACCGTCTGCGCCGCCTCCCCGCTATGGATGCCCATCCGCACCCGGACCTGCTCCCTGCCCGGCCAGGCATGCGCCGCGATGGCCTGCTGCATCGCCTGCACCGCCACCACGCACGCCCGCGGTGAGGAGAACACCGCGAAGAACGCATCCCCTTGCGTATCGATTTCGCGGCCGTCGTGCGCGGCCAGCGCCGACCGGATCAGCGCGTGATGCCCGGCCAGCACCTGCGCGTAAGCGTTGTCTCCCAGCCGCCCGAGCAGCGCCGTCGAGCCCTCGATGTCGGTGAACAAGAACGTGAGGACCTCCACGCTCACAGCGTAGAAGGCCGGGCCAGGTGGCGGCAGCTGGCGGCGCCGGGTCAGTCCCGCGGCGCGTATTGGATCGAGCGGAACGGCCAGTCGCGGTCCAGCCAGGCCCGGACCGCGTGGTAGAGCACCGGGTCAAGCGCCGCCTGGTCCGGGCGTACCCAGGAGCGGACGGCCGCGTGCTGTCCGCCCGCCCCAGGATGGTCCGGGCCCTGGCCGCGCGGTGGGTAGATATAGACACAGCCGATGACCTCGCCGGTGGCGGCGCCGGTCAGATGGGGACGCACTCGATGATCATGTGACGTTCGGTGATGTCGTGCACCGTGGTGACCTGGAGGCCGGCGCCAGCGGCGAGGGCTGAGTAGTCGTCGATGGTGCGCTCGCGGCCACCGGTCAGGACGAGCATGCGCAGGTTCATCTCCGCGAACGCGGCGGGGTCGCCGCCGGGAGAGCCGTGTGATTCGATCACCAGCACCCGGCCGGTGCTGCCCG
>JBAPYC010000211.1:0-13618 GCA_049284535.1 Streptosporangiaceae bacterium | reverse complement strand
CCGGACGCCTGGCTCAGGCAGTCGAGCAGGTCCGGCAGGGCGGCGCTGGCGAACCGGTAGCGGGCGATGTAGTCGTTGATGCCGGCCAGGAAGGCGGGCCAGCCCAGCCAGGCCACGAGCTGCCGCAGCGCGGAGGCGCCCTTGGCGTAGGAGATGTCATCGTAGACCGCCAGGGCCGCCTCGGTGTCGGGGACATCCTCCGGCCCGGGCGCGACCGGATGAGCCGAGGCGCGCCGGTCCGCGTCGTAGCCGCGGGTCTTGCGGGCCAGCGCGAAGTCGGTCCAGACGCCGGTGTACGTGGTGGCTTCCGAGATCACCTGGAAGCCCATGTACTCGGCGAACGACTCGCTCAGCCACACGTCGTTCCACCAGCGCATGGTGACCAGGTCGCCGAACCACATGTGCGCCATCTCATGCGCGATCACCACGGCGCGGATCTGCCGCTCCGCGCCGGTTGCCACGGACGGGAACAGGAACTCATCCCGGAACGTCACGCAGCCGGGGTTCTCCTCGGCCCCGGACTCGAGCTCGGGGACGAATGCCTGGTCATAGGAGTCATATGGGTACGGCTCGGTGAAGATCTCCCGGTACCGGTCGAAGCAGGCCTGGGTGACGGCCAGGATCTCGGCCGCTTCCCGGTGCAGCTGCGCGGCCAGCGACCGCCGGCTGTGCAGGCCGAACGGGATGCCGTGATGCTCGGCGCCGACGCTGACGTACGGGCCCGCGACCAGGGTGAACAGATAGGTGGACAGAGGCGGGGTGGGGGCCAGCTCCCAGCGGCCGCTCCCGGCGGCCCGGGCCCGCCCGTTCCCGATCACGGTCCAGTGGTCCGGCGCGGTCACCGTGGCGGCCATGACCGCCTTCAGGTCCGGCTGGTCGAACGCGGCGAATACCCGCTGGGCGTTGCCCAGGCCGCCGTGCACGGCCAGGTAGGTCTCGCCGTCGGCGGCGTCGGTGAAGCGGTGCAGGCCTGGGCCGGCCCGCACATACGCCATGTCGGCCTCGACCCGCAGTTCGTTGATGGCGAGCAGGCCCGCCAGCGGGAGCCGGTTGTCCACCAGCGCGGCCGGGTCAAGCTCACGGCCATTCAGGACCGCCCTCCGCAGCAGGTCCGGGCTGAGCTCGATGAAGGTGCTCGCGCCGGGTGAGTGGCAGCCGAACCGGATGACGGTGACCGAGCCGAACACCTCACCCCTGCTGGCCAGGTCCAGCTCGACGTGGTATCTGAGCACGTCGATCAGCCGCGAGCGCTCCTGCGCCTCGGTGTACGTCAGCGCCATCACCACAGGCTCCCCCCGCTGGCGTGTGCCAGTGCTGGCCAACTTATCTCGGTTCAGCTACGAAACAGCACCAACTCAACAGTGCCCTTGCCTGGAACGCGAGACCAGTTTTGAATGAGGATTCATGCCGGAACTTCCTGCTGATAGCAGCGAGAGTGGCGTCGACCTGAACGATGGTTCAGTGCTCGAAGTGCGGGACGTGACCGTCCGTTTCGGCGGCCTGACCGCCCTCGATGCGGTCTCCCTGGTCGTCCCGCCCCGGCATGTCCTGGGCATCATCGGCCCCAATGGGGCCGGCAAGACCACCCTGCTCAACGTGCTGTGCGGCTTCATCCGGCCCAACACCGGCGAGGTGCTGTTCGGCGGCCGGCGGCACCGGCTCACCCCGCACCGGCTGGCTGGCCTCGGCGTGGCCCGGACCCTGCAGGGAGTCGGCCTGTACAGCGGGCTGAGCGCGCTGGAGAACGTCATGCTCGGCGCGACCAGCCGGGCTTCGGCTGGCTTCTGGTCGGCGCTGTTCAGCCTGCCGCGGGCCGGCCGCGACGAGCGCGAGCTGCGTGGGCTGGCCCAGGCCGCGCTGGAGCGCGTGGGAGCCGCGCAGGCGGCGCAGGCCAGGCCGGGGGAGCTGTCCTACGGCATGCGCAAGCGGGTCGCCCTGGCCCGCGCGATCGTGGCCGGACCCGGGCTCATCCTGCTGGACGAGCCCGCGAGCGGCCTGGACGAGAGCGAACTCGCCGAACTCGGCCGCCTCATCCGCGATCTGGCCGGGGAAGGGTCCCTTGTCGTGGTCGAGCATCACATGGACCTGATGATGTCCGTCTGCGACTCGATCGTGGTCCTGGACTTCGGGAAGGTGATCGCCACCGGCTCGCCGCGGCAGGTCCAGGACGATCCCGCCGTGACCGCCGCCTACCTGGGCACTGGTGACGACGCTCCCGCCGGGCCGGCCGATGAGTAGCGCCGCGGCTGAGCCCGCCGGGCCGCAGGCCGCGCTGGCCGTCGAGGACCTGGTCGCAGGCTACGGCGGGGTCACCGCGCTGGACGGGGTCAGCCTGTCGGCCGGCCAGGGCGCCATCACGGCCGTGCTTGGCGCCAACGGCGCTGGCAAGACAACGCTGCTGCGCGCGGTCAGCGGCATGATCAGGCCCCGGCGCGGCCGCATCCTGCTCGGCCCCGCTGACATGGCGGGCCGCAGTCCTGAGCAGATGGTCCGGGCCGGCATCGCGCACGTGCCTGAGGGCCAGGGGGTCATCAGCGAGCTCACCGTCGAGGAGAACCTGCGGGTCGGCGCGATGTCCTGGCCGCGCGCCCGGGCCTCGCGGGCGGAGCGCGCGGCCGCGCTTGAGGAGTCCTACCAGCGCTTCCGGCCGCTGGCCGAGCGCAGGCGCAAGCCGGCCGCCACCTTGTCCGGCGGCGAGAGGCAGATGCTGGTCATCGCGCGGGCGCTGATGTCCCGGCCGCGCGTCCTGCTGCTCGACGAACCTTCCCTCGGCCTGGCCCCCAGGATCATGGCCCAGGTCATGGACCTGGTGGTCCGGCTCAGCCGTGAGCACGGCCTCACCATCGTGCTGGTCGAGCAGAACGCCCGCGGCGCGCTAGCCATCGCCGATCACGGCGTGGTGCTCAACCTCGGCCGCGTGGTGGCCATGGCCGACGCCAGGACACTCGCGACCGACGTCGCGCTGCGCCATCACTATCTCGGGTTCTAGCCAGGAGAGCATGCCAGTGGTCGAGTTCCTCCAGTTCACGCTCAGCGGGATCGTCTTCGGGATGATCTACGCCGCGGTGGCGCTGTCTCTCGTGCTGATCTGGCGCGGCACCCGGCTGCTGAACTACGCCCAGGGCGGCATGGCCATGTTCACCACGTACGTGGCGATCGAGGTCGTCTACCGCACCGGCTCCTACTGGGCCGGTTTCGTGGTCGCGCTGGCGGCCGGCGCCGTGCTCGGCGCGGTGTGCCAGCTCACCATCATCCGGCCGACCATGAACAAGCCGCCGCTCAACGCGGTGATCGTCACGGTGGGGCTGCTCATCTTGCTGGAAGGCCTGGCCGGCATCCTCTACGGCGGGCAGTACCGGTCGTTTCCCGCCGCCTTCTCGATCACTGGGCTGCGGGTCGGCCACACCTCGCTGGGCGTGTCGCGCTACGACGTGTTCGTGGTAGCGGCCGTGCTGGCGGCCACGCTGGCGCTGGCGGCCGCGTTCCAGTACACCTCGGCCGGGCTGCGCATGCGCGCGGCGGCGTTCAACGCCACCATCGCCCGGCTGTCCGGGATCCGGGTCGCGCGCGTGCTCACCGTAGGCTGGGCCCTGGCCGGCCTGCTGGGCGCGCTGGCCGGGGTGCTCGTCTCGCCGTCGACGTTCCTGTACCCGAACAGCATGGACACGATCTTCGTGTTCGGCTTCACGGCCGCCGTGATCGGCGGTCTGGACAGCCCGGCTGGCGCCGTGGTGGGCGGTCTCCTGCTCGGGGTTGCCCTCAGCTACGTCGGCGGATACCTGAACTCGGACCTGACCTCGATCGTGGCCCTGGGCATCCTCGTGCTGGTGCTGATGATCCGGCCAGGCGGCCTGTTCTCCGCGACCAAGGTGCGGCGGGTATGACCATGGGGACGCTGCCGCGCCGGCTCGGGCTCGCCGTCGTGATGGCGGTGATCGCCTGGTTCTTGTCCGTCCGGCTCAACTCATTCCGTGACTACCAGATCGCCGAGGTGGCGATCGAGGTCACAGCGGTGGCTGGGCTCACCGTCCTGACCGGGCTCAGCGGCCAGATCTCCCTGGGGAACGGCGCCTTCATGGCCATCGGGGGGTACACCACGGCATTGCTGATGCTGCACCTCAGCTGGCCCTTTATCGCTGCGCTGGTCGTCGCGGCCGCGGCCACGGCGGCCGCCGGGGGCATTGTGGGCGTGGCCGCGGCGCGGCTGCGCGGTCCCTACCTGGCCGGGGCGACGCTGATGCTCGGCGTCGCGCTGCCTTCCCTGGCCTCTGCCTACCCGGGGGTGTTTGGCGGGGACCAGGGCCTGAACGTCGCCTTCACCGCGCCGTCGGGCCTGGGCGTGAACTTCCCCCTGACCCGGTGGCAGGCCTGGGTCGCCATCGCGGTGGCCCTGGTCACCCTGGTGCTGCTGGCCAACCTCTGCTACAGCCGGATCGGCCGGAACTGGCGGGCCGTGCGCGACGATGAGGTGGCGGCCGCGCTCGACGGCGTGAACGTCGCCTGGAGCCGGGTCCTCGCCTTCGTCGTCAGCGCCACCTGCGCCGGCCTGGCCGGCTCGGTGCTGGCCGTGGTGACCGCCCTGGTCGCGCCGGGCGCCTTCACTATCACGCTGTCCATCTCGCTGCTCACGGCGGCGGTGATCGGCGGCCTGGGCAGCCTGCCGGGCGCGCTGTGGGGGAGCCTGGTCATCGTCCTGGTGCCCACCTACGTCACGGACGTCGCCACCAGCCACGGCCTGTCCAGCTCGGTCGGATCTAACATCCCGATCGTCGCCTACGGCGTGGTCCTCATCGTCGTCATGCTCGCCTTCCCGCAGGGAATACAGGGTGGGCTGCGGCGCCTCGTGACCGCTTTCACCGGACCCACCCGCCCCTCGCGCGACGCGCCCGCGTTCCGCGGCACGCCACCGGCCGATGAAGCAACCGCCAGTCCCCATGAGAAGGAAGGCACTTCATGACACGACCGCAGCATTTCCCGAGAAGATCCCGGCGGCTTCGCTGGCAGGCCGCGGCGATCCTGGCCGTGACCGCGCTCACCGCCGCCGCGTGCTCGTCAAGCTCGAGCTCAAGCTCGGGCTCGGGCTCAGGGTCGGGGAGCTCCAGTGCGGCGCTGACCGCGTCCGCGCCGGGAATCACGGCGAGCACGATCACCATCGGCAGCCACCAGCCGCTGACCGGCCCGGCCGCCCCCGGGTACAGCGAGATCGCCCCCGCGTCCAACGCGTACTTCCAGTACGTCAACGCGCACGGCGGCATCTACGGGCGCAAGATCGTCTACAAGTACCTCGACGATGGCTACGACCCCACCAAGACCGCATCGGTGGTGCGCCAGCTGGTGCTGCAGGACAACGTGTACGCGCTGTTCGATGGCCTGGGCACGCCCACGCACCTGGCCGCGATCCAGTTCCTGAACTCGGAGAAGGTCCCCGACGTGTTCGTCGCGTCCGGCTGCGAGTGCTGGAACAACACAGCGCAGTACCCGGAGACGTTCGGCTGGCAGATCGACTACGTGCGCGAGGGCAAGATCCTCGGGCAGTACGTCAAGCAGCACTTCGCGGGCAAGAAGGTCGCGTTCTTCTACCAGAACGACGAGTTCGGCCAGGACGGGGTCAAGGGTCTCGATGACGAGATCCCGGCCTCGATGATCGCCACCAAGCAGAGCTACGTGGACACCAACGTCAACATCGCATCGCAGGTCGCCGCGCTGCGCGCGTCCGGCGCCCAGGTAGTGGTGTCGTTCTCCATCCCCGCCTTCACCGCACTGCTCAAGCTGAACAGCCTGAAGCTCAACTTCAACCCGACCCTGGTCGTCAGCAACGTGGGATCGGACGCGATTACCCTGTCCGGCCTGCTCGAGGCGTACGCCAAGCAGGGCGGCGCGACGGTCAACGGCAACCAGCTCATCAACGGGATCATCAGCGACGGCTACCTGCCGGCCCTCGCCTCCACCAGCAACAGCTGGATCACGCTGTTCAAGAAGGTGCACGACCAGTACGACGCCAAGGCGCCGATGGACGGCAACGTGCTGTACGGCGAGGCGGTCGGGTACACCTTCGTGCAGGCCATGCTCAAGGCGGGCCGGAACCCGACCCGGGCCGACCTGGTGTCCGCGATCCAGGGGGGCCTGCCGCAGGGGCCCGCGATAGCCCCGTACGCTTATGCTTCCGGTGATCACGCAGGCGTGACCGGCGCCTACATAGGCGTTATCCAGAACGGCCACCTCGTCCAGCAAGGTCCGGTCCTGACCACGGACACGTCCGCGTCCGGGGCCATCACCACGTTTTCGGGATCCGAACAGCAGGCGCCTTCGAGTGGGATTCCCTCCCCCTGAGGCCCTATCGGCCTTCCCGCACTGATTAAGGCAGGGATAGCCGATATGGCAGCCGAGACAAGTCCCCGCGGAGTACGGGGGGGCGCCAGGCCCCCCCGTAAGCGGGGAGCGCCGGGAGGGCGCCCTCCCGGGCAGGTGCCTGCCCCCGGGCAGGAAGAGCGCCTGCTGCTGGCGGCGGAAGAGCTGTTCGGGCAGCACAGCTACCACCGGACCACGGTCGCCGACATCTGCGCCCGGGCCGGGATGGCCACCGGCAGCTTCTACTCCCACTTCGGCTCCAAGGCGGAGATCTTCGCGGCCGTGGTCCGGGCCATCAATGCCGACCTGCGGCGGGCCATGCGGGAGGCCCTGGAGAACACCGATGGCGGCCAGCGGGCCCGGGAGCGAGCCGCCTTCCGGGCCTACTTCGACGTGCTCTCGGCGCGCCCGTGGATCGACCGCGTCGTCCGCGAGTCTGAGTTCATCGATCATGGCCTGTTCCGCGAGTACTACGAGAACCTGACCCGCGGCTACGCACGCGGCGTGCGCGCCGCCCAGCTGGCCCGGGAGGTCGACGCCCGCTACGACCCCGAGGTCGTCGCGTTCGCGTACGCCGGCATCGGCAACTTCGTCGGCATGCGCTGGGCGGACTGGACGGCGGGTGGCCGGGTTCCCGACGACGTGCTCAACGACGTGCTCGAATTGCTGGCCCGGGCCCTGCCGCCGCGCGACGTGCCCGCCGGCCCGGACGGGGCCCGGTAACCGGCCACGCACAGTCGCTGGGTAATCTCACCACACGACTGCGGGCGGCAGGCTGGCCGGGTCAGCCGGGATCCAGTCCAGCGGCCGCGGGCCGAGGACGGCGAGTTCGGCTAGCTGCAGCTCGCACCAGGGTGACACCGGCTGGCGGCCGGCCCGGACCTCCTCGCCCAGCTCGTCCCAGTTCACCCACCTGACCTCCGCCACCTCGGCGGGATCGGGATCGGGCGTGGCGTCCGAATAGGCCGCATAGACCGGGCAGATCTCGTTCTCCACCACGCCGTTGCCCATCTGGGCCTGGTAACGGAAACCGGGCAGCGCCAGCGCGAGCTTGGCCGTGCCGATGCGGAGCTCGGTCTGCAGCCGCCGGCGCACGCTGGTCGGCATCGGCTCGCCGGGCAGCGGGTGCCCGCAGCAGGTGTTGGTCCATACCCCCGGCCAGGTCCGCTTGGTCTCGGCCCGCCTGGTCAGCAGGAACTGGCCAGCCCCGTTGAACAGGTAGCAGGAGAACGCGAGGTGCAGCGGCGTGCGGGCATGATGGACAACGGCCTTGTCCGCGGTGCCGACGGACCGGCCGGCCTCGTCGAGGAGTACGACGCTCTCCACGTTTTCCTGCCTGGGGGGTGATGGGAAAGGGCAGGTGAACACTACCTGACCGGCCGGGCGCCAGGGCGTCAGTGCGACTCGCGCGGCACCTCGTGACCGCTGGCCCCGACCAGGAAGTCCAGGTCGGCGCCCTCGTCGGCCTGCAGCACATGCTCGCTGTACAGCCGGGTCCAGCCCCGGCTGGCGTGCGGCGCGGGGGCCTGCCACTCCTTGCGGCGGACCGCCAGCTCGTCGTCGCTGACCTCCAGGGCCAGCGTGCGGGATGGCACGTCCAGCGTGATCCAGTCGCCGGTCCGCACCAGGGCCAGCGGGCCGCCGGAGGCAGCCTCGGGGGAGACGTGCAGGATGACGGTGCCGTACGCGGTGCCGGACATCCGGCCATCGCAGATCCGCACGATGTCGCGGACACCACGCAACAGCAGCTTCTTCGGCAGCGCGACGTTGGAGACCTCCGGCATGCCGGGGTACCCGCGCGGGCCGCAGTACCGGACCACGAGCACGGTGTTCTCGTCGACCTCCAGGTCGGGATCATTGGACACCGCGTAGTAGGCCTCGGGGGAGTCGAAGACCAGGGCCTGCCCCCGGTGCTTGAGCAGATGCGGCGAGGCGGCCGACTGCTTGATCACCGCCCCGCCCGGCGCCAGGTTGCCGCGCAGCACCGCGGTGCCCGTGCCGGCCGGCTGGAACGGCTCGGTGATGGTCTTGATGACCTCGCGATTCCAGCAGGGCGCGGCGGCCACGTTGGCGCCGGCCCCCGAGCCGGTCACGGTGATCGCGTCGGCGTGCAGCAGGCCATGGTCGGCCAGCTCGCGCATGACCGCGGGCAGGCCGCCGGCGTAACAGAAGTCCTCCATCAGGTACTGCCCGCTCGGCTGCAGGTTGACCAGGGTCGGGACGTCCCGCGCCAGCGCGTCGAAGTCGTCCAGCGACAGCGGCACGCCGAGCCGGCCGGCGATGGCCAGCAGGTGGATCACCGCGTTGGTCGATCCGCCGATCGCGGCGTTGACCCGGATCGCGTTCTCGAACGCGGCCCGGGTCATGATGGCCGAGGGCCGCAGGTCCTGGCGGACCAGGCCGACCGCGACCTGGCCGGCTCGCTGCGCGGTCTCGTACCGGCGGGAGTCCACCGCGGGCCAGGTCGCCGAATACGGCAGCTGCATGCCGAGGGCCTCGGCCATCGACGCCATGGTGGAGGCGGTGCCCATGGTCATGCAGTGCCCATTGGACCGGGCCATGCACCCCTCGGCAAAGAAGCACTCCTCCTGGGTCATGCGCCCGGCCACCAGGTCTTCCTCGAACCGCCATACCGCCGTGCCGGATCCCACGTCGGTGCCCTGGTACTTGCCGGTGAGCATCGGCCCGCCGGTCACCATGACGGCGGGCAGGTCCACGCTGGCCGCCGCCATCAGCAGGCCGGGTGTGGTTTTGTCGCACCCGGACAGCAGCACCACCCCGTCCAGCGGGTTGGCGCGCATCAGCTCCTCGGCCTCCATGGCCAGCAGGTTCCGGTACAGCATGGCGGTAGGCCGCAGCATGGTCTCGCCGAGTGCCATGGCCGGGAACTCCAGCGGGAAGCCGCCCTCCTGCCAGACCCCGCGTTTGACCGATTCGGCGACCCGGTGCAGGTGGACGTTGCAGGGCGCCAGTTCGGACCAGGTAGTGGCGATGCCGATCACTGGGCGGCCGTCGAAGACCTCGGGGGTAAAGCCCTGGCTCCGCATCCAGGACCGGTGGGTCATACCGGACCGTCCCGTCGCGCCGAACCAGTGCGTGCTGCGCAGTGCGTCATTCGAAGTCATACAGCAATAACTAACATCCGGGCAGGTACCGAACCAAAGGCGGCCCGCCTGCCGGGCTGGCACCAGGCCGGGGGCGGTCAGCTATCTCGTTCGGACGTAAGAGGCGGCCGGCTGTTAGGGTCACCATCGTGAGCCGTGTTCATGACATGGGCGGCCAGACCGGATTCGGCCCTGTTCCGGTGGGCGAGGATGGCGAGCCCCCTTTCGAAGCGGACTGGGAGGCGCGGGTGTACGCGCTGGCCGCCGTGCTGCGGCGGCGCGGCCTGTTCAACAGCGACGAGCTCCGGGACACGATCGAGCGGCTGCCGCCCGAGCAGTACCTGGCAGCGTCATACTACGAGCGCTGGCTCGGCGCGATCGAGACGCTGGTCGCGGAGAAGGGCGTCCCGTGACTTACGAGGCAGGAGCCAGCGTCCGGGTGAGGACCGGCGACCCGGAACACCACACGCGGGTGCCGCGATACGTCCGCGGGCACACCGGCGAGGTTGTCGCCGCCCTGGCGGAATGGACGCTGCCCGACGACAGCGCCCGCGGCATCGAGCCGCCGCGGGTGGAAACCTGCTACGCGGTCCGGTTCTCAGCCGCCGACCTGTGGGGAGGCGGCGACCACACCGTGACCGTCGACCTGTGGGAGTCCTACCTTGAACGGCCATGACGACCTGCCCGTCGCAGCCCGGGCGCGGCGGCTCGAGGAGCGGCTGATCGCTGCCGGGCTGACCACGGACGACGAGATCGACGCCTACCTGACTGGTTTGTACACCAATGCCACGCCGGTGAATGGTGCCCGGATGGCCGCCCGGGCATGGACCGACGGGCAGTACCGCGACCTGCTGCTGTCCGACGGCAACGCGGCCGCGGCCGAGCTCGGGTTCGCGGAGCTGGGCTACCAGCTCCGGGTCGTCCCGAACACCGCGGAAACGCATAATGTCATCGTCTGCACGCTGTGCTCGTGTTATCCGGTGTCGTTGCTTGGCCCCTCGCCGGGCTGGTACAAGAGCTTCGCCTACCGCTCCCGGACGGTTCGCGAGCCGCGGAAGGTCCTGGCGGAGTTCGGCCTCACGCTGCCGGGCCACGTAGGGATCTCGGTTTGGGATTCCACCTCCGAGGGCCGCTACATGGTGCTGCCCGAGCGGCCGCCGGACACTGCCGGGCTCGCCGTCGGCGAACTGGCCGCTCTGGTTACCAGGAACGGGCTTATCGGCACTGGCCTGGTGTAGCGGCGGCCCCGCCGACTTGGGCCAGTGCAGCCGCGGACCAGGCCAGGATGCTGGGTGGCTGGGTGAAGGCCAGCCGGAGGTACTCGCTGGCCTGGCCGGAGGCGCTGAGCAGGTGCCCGGGCACCACGGCGACACCGTGCCTGAGCGCGGCCTGCGCGAATGCGCCGCCATCGGCCCGGTCCGGGAGGCGTACCCACAGGCTCAGCCCGCCGTCCGGCTCGGGCCAGGTCCAGCCGGGCAGGTGCGCCCGCAGCCCCGCGGCCAGCGCGTCGTGCCGGGCCCGCAGCCACTCGCCGCGCCACTTGACGATGTCGTCGTGCTGCTCGTCCAGCAGCGCCGCGGTGACCGCCTGGGCAAACGCCGGGTTGCCCAGATCGGCGGTGGCCTTGGCCGCGGCCACCCGGGCGATCAGGCCGGTGCCGGCCTTGATCCAGCCGGTGCGCAGGCCGCCCCAGTACAGCTTGGACAGCGAGCCGATGCTGACCACGTTCGGCTGTCCGGGAGCCAGCGACGTCAGCGCGGGCAGCGGCGGCGCGTCGTGGAGCGGCAGTTCGGCCAGGGTCAAGTCGTCCACGAACAGGGTGCCCGGATGCCCGGCGGCCAGCCGCGCCACCTGGCGCCGGTGCCCGGCCGGCATGACCAGCCCGGTGGGGTTGTGGTGACTGGGGATGAGGTACACCATCGCCGGATGGTGCGTGCGGAGCACGTGCTCCAGCCGTCCGGGATCCAGCCCGGTGCCAGCCGGGATCCCGATCACCCGGGCGCCGGCCCGGTGCAGCGCGTCGAGCACGCCAGGGAAGGTCGGGTCCTCGACCGCAACCGGCTGGCCGGGCAGCACCTCGCAGCGGATGAGCAGGTCAATGGCCTGCTGGCCGCCGGTGGTGACGAGGATCTCCTCGGGCCGGCCGGGCAGGCCCAGGCGCCCGCTCAGGTGGCGGGCGATCGCGGCCCGCAGCGCGGGCAGCCCGGCCGGGAAGTACCCGTTGGTCGCGGTCACGGCCCGGCGGGCGGCCAGGTCCAGAACCGAGCCCGGGTCGGCCAGGGCCTCGGCCACCTGAGGTGCGCAGTCGACCGCGGCCAGCGTGAGGTCCGCCTCGACCACGGAGTCCTCGAGCATGCCCGCGAAGAAGCCGTTGGCCCGGTGTACCGCGGCCGGGGTCGTGCGGTGCGGGACGATGCGGGTGCCAGCGCCCTGGCGGCTCTCGGCCATACCCTCGTCGCGGAGCAGCTGATAGGCGGCGGCCACAGTGTTCCGGCTCACGGACAGGGCGGAGGCCAGGTCGCGTTCGGCCGGGAGCCGCAGCCCCGCGGGGAGCTCGCCGGTATCGGCCAGCCTGGCGATCCGGGACCCGAGCAGCCGGTACAGCGGGCCGTCCGCCGCCGGCCAGCGTCCGAGCAGGTCGGCCAGGGCAACCGCGCCGATGGCGGAACCAGCCAGGGCAGAGCGAATTGGCTCTTTCACGATAGTGCCAATCATCGCACCGTGAGGCTCTCCAGACAAGACAAGACAGGCCGCAGGGAGGTGCCCGGGTGATACTGCCGCTGATCATGATCCTGGTGGATCGCAAGCCGTCGTGGGCGTGATCGAGGCCGGGCCGGCGGCCAGCTGCGGATGTTCCGGTTGCCGGTCAGCCCTGGGTCAGCTGCAGCTGGGCCGCCAGCGCGCGCAGCGCGGGCCGCGGATCAGCATTGAGAACCTGAACGGCCACGTGATCCGCCCCCGCATCCAGGTGAGCGGTGACGCCGTGGGCAATCACCCCGGCGTCACCGTGCACCGCCAGGGCATCGATCAGGGCATCGCTGCCGCCGTCGGCGAGATCGTCCTCGGTCCAGCCCAGCCTGCGCAAGTTGCTGACGTAGTTGGTCAGGCCGAGGTAGGGCTTCTGGACCCGCGGCCGGGCGATTTCGCGGGCCCGTTCGGGATCGGTCTCGAGCAGCACCTTCTGCTCGGGTGCCAGCAGCGGCCCGTCGCCGAGGATCTGGCGGGCCCGGCGGGTGTGCTCGGGCGTCACCAGATAGGGGTGCGCGCCGCCGGCCCGCTCGGCGGACAGGCGCAGCACCTTCGGGCCCAGCGCGGCCAGCACCCGCCGCTCGACCGGGACCTTGACCTCGTCCAGCTCGTCCAGGTAGCTGACGAGCTTGGCGTAGGGCTGCTGATACTCCTGGTTGGCCTCGGGATGCCCGATGCCGAGGCCCAGCAGGAAGCGATCCGGGTGCCGGGCCGTGATGCGGTGATATGAGGCGCCGACCGTGGCGGCGTCGTCCTTCCACACGTTGACGATCCCGGTCGCGATAGCGATGTGATCTGTGGCGTCCAGCAGGTCATCGACCACGCCGAGATCGCCGGACGGGGAGCCGCCGAGCCAGATGGCCCCGTAGCCCAGGGCCTCGATCTCACTCACCAGATCCGGGGTGAGGCCCGAGGGATGCCGCCAGATGCCGACCGTGCCAAGTTCGATGCTCATGACAGCGAAAGCCGGGTCGGCATGGATTTCATTCCGCATATCATTCCTTGCCCGGCCGCCAGCTGCATGTCGGCGGATGCGGTAACTATGACCATGCAGCCAGCCCGGAGCCGCAGGTTCGCCTCAATTCAAGACTGTTTCGCCTGCTGCACGGCCGTGCCCGCGTAAAGGTACTGATCTCCCGCTTCCACGGTGTTCGGCGGGTGAGAGCGCACTTTCATGTCACAGTCTCACGCGAAATCACTCCTCTGGTAACTGAGCCGCGCCGTGATGGGCGTGGCCTGGCTCGGCACTCGCCATCGTGCGTGCCGAGGTCTTCAGGTCCGGGCCGAGTAATGGCGCGGAGAAGATGGCCACTGCTTCTCGTTATGACGGTTGCTGTGATTCTTCTTGGTGGTCGCTTCAGTCGGTGGGCTGCCGTGGTGGCCCTCCGGCCGGGTTCCCGTGGCCCGGCCGGAGGGCG
>JBAPYC010000210.1:0-5563 GCA_049284535.1 Streptosporangiaceae bacterium | reverse complement strand
CCCTGGGCATCACCGCGGCGCAGATCGTGCGGTCCGGGCCGGCCGGGACCGCGGCCGCCGCCACTCGCGCCGCAACGCCGGACGGCGTCCGGCTGGTTTATTCGCTGCCCGAAGTCGAGGCCCTGTTCGCGGATTAATCCTGTCGCGGAGTGCCCCGTTCCCGGAGTGATTGCTGTGGCGCTGGGAACAAACTGCGCATGACGACAGCGCAGCAGCCGCGGGCCGGACGGCTCGAGACCCGCTCCATCGACTACGTGCCGCTGAGCGAACGGCACGGCAAGATCTGGCACCTCGGCCCGCTGTGGTTCATGTCGAACGCGCAGATCGCCACGCTCGCAGTCGGCCTGATCAGCATCAGCCAGGGCGCGACGCTGTTCTGGTCGGTGCTGGCCATCGTGGTCGGCATCCTGATCGGGACGCTCTTCATGGCGTTCCACTCGGCCCAGGGCCCGCAGCTCGGGCTGCCGCAGATGATCCAGTCGCGACCGCAGTTCGGCTACATCGGGGCGCTGCTGGTCTGGCTATTCGCCTACGTCCAGTACGCCGGCTTCAACGTGTTCAACACCATCCTGGCCGGCGAGTCGATGAGTACCACCGTGCACGGGCCGGTCAAGCTGTGGGTGGCCATCGTGACCGTCGTGGCGCTGGCCGTCGCGCTGATCGGGTACGACCTCATCCACAAGGCCGAGCAGTGGCTGACCTACCTGATGATCGTGATCTTCGGCATCTTCACGATCACGCTGTTCTTCATCCACTACCCGGCCGGCACGTTCGACGTGGGCACGTTCAAGGCCAGCCCGTTCCTGGGCCAGTTCGGGGTGGTGGCGGGATACCAGATCAGCTGGGCCATCTACGTCTCGGACTACTCGCGCTACCTGCCGCCGGACGTGACCGTCCGCAAGACCTTCTACTGGACGTACTGGGGATCAGCCATCGGCGGCGGCTGGATGATGATCATCGGCGCGGTGCTGGCGGCCTGGGCGGGCAAGAATTTTGACGGAACGGGCATCGCCGAGCTCAACCAGGTCGGAGACCATGTGTTCACCGGGTTCGGCGCCGTCGTGCTGATCGTGGCCACCCTGGGCCTGATCTCGGTTACCGCGCTGAACATGTACGGCGGCTCGCTCACGCTGATCAGCGCGGTGGACTCCTTCCGCAAGGTGCGGCCCACGCTGGGGCTGCGCGTCATCACCGTCGCCCTGACGGCGGCGCTGTCGCTGATCGGCGCGTTCGCCGCGACCAAGAACTTCCTCGGCAACTTCAACAACTTCCTGCTGCTGGTCTTGTACTTGTTCATCCCGTGGACCGCGGTCAACCTGGTCGACTACTACATCGTCCGGCGCGGCCACTACGCGATCGTCGAGATCTTCAATCCACGCGGACTGTACGGCCGGTGGGGCTGGCGGGGCATCGTCTCCTACCTGGTCGGCTTCGCGGCCATGGTCCCGTTCTTCGATGTCGGCACGCTGTACGAGGGACCGGCGGCCAAGGCGCTGGGCGGCGCGGACATCTCGTTCTTCGTCGGGCTGCCGATAGCCGGGATCTTGTATTACATCCTGACCCGCTCGGTGGACGTGGCGGCCGAGCAGCGGGTGGCCGAGGCCGAGGCGGGCGAGCTGGAGCGGGGCGGCGTCGGCTAGGGCCGGCGGTGCGGGGCGGGTGGCGTTGCCTAGGCTGGGGCCATGGACTTCGGTGTCGCCATCTTCCCGACTCATGACGCGATAGCACCCGCCGACGTGGCCCGGCTGGCCGAGGAGCGCGGCTATGAGTCGCTGTTCTTCCCCGAGCACACGCACATCCCGGCGAGCCGGGTTACGCCGCATCCCAGCGGCCGTGAGCTGCCGCGCAAGTACGTCCACACCTTCGACCTGTTCGTCTCGGTGACCGCGGCGCTGACCGCCACCAGCCGGCTGCGGGTCGGCTCGGGCATCTGCCTGGTCGTGGAGCGGGACCCGATCACCACGGCCAAGGAGGTGGCCAGCGTCGACTTCCTGTCCGGCGGCCGCTTCGAGTTCGGCGTCGGGGCGGGCTGGAACCGGGAGGAGATGGTCAACCACGGCACCGACCCGCGGAAGCGGATGGCGGTCATGCGGGAGCGGGTCGAGGCCATGAAGGAGATCTGGACCAAGGACGTGGCCAGCTACTCCGGCGAGTACGTCTCCTTCGCCGAGATCTGGTCCTGGCCCAAGCCGGCCCAGCGGCCGCATCCGCCGGTGCTGGTCGGCGGGGAAGGCCCGGGCGTGCTGGACCGGGTGCTGGCGTTCGGTGACGCGTGGTTCCCGAACTACGGCCCGGAGAACATCCTGGAGCGGGCCGGGGAGCTGCGCTCGCGCGCGGACCGCCCGGTGGCCCTGATGCAAATGGGCATCCCGGCCGACGCCAAGGTGCTCGAGAAGTACGCCAGCGCGGGCTTCCAGCGGGTGGTGCACTGGCTGCCGTCGGCGGCCCGCGGGCCGGTCGAGCGGGCCATGGACCGGTACGAGTCGGCCATCGCGGAACTGAACGGGGAATAGCAGAGCTGACCGGGGAGTGACCGCGGCTAGCCGGCCGTCTTGATCGCCCGGGTGGCGAAATAGCCGGGCATGTACCGGGCGGTGGCGTCGGCGTGGTGCGGGGCCTCGACCAGGTGGGTGAGGATGAAGCCGGCCGAGAGCTGGCCGCCGATCTGCGCGGTCAGGGTGTGGCTGTACTCGATCGGGCCATCGCCGTAGCTGCGCTGGCGCTCCTGCGGCGCCAGCTGCAGGGTGCTGAACGGGATCGGGTGCCGGACGACCAGCTCGCCCCCGCGGTCCAGGGCCGCG
Organism: Streptosporangiaceae bacterium; assembly: GCA_049284535.1. Classification (GTDB taxonomy): domain Bacteria; phylum Actinomycetota; class Actinomycetes; order Streptosporangiales; family Streptosporangiaceae; genus Palsa-504. The sequence goes on along the minus strand of JBAPYC010000210.1, from coordinate 2,762 downwards.
ACGTCGAAGATGTACACGTCCGGGTTGATGAAGCCGGTCATCAGCACGCCGCCCGGGCGCAGCACCCGGAAGCACTCGCGCCAGACCGGGGCCAGGTCCGGGCAGAACGTGTTCGACACCGGGTTGAAGACCAGGTCGAAGCTCCCGGCGGCGAAGGCACTCAGGTCCCGCATGTCACCGAGCACGGTCTGCAATCTCAGCCCGTCCCGGTCGGCCACCTGCCGGTCGCGCTCGAGCTGGCGGGGTGAGTTGTCGAACACCGTCACGTCCGCGCCGGCCGCGGCCAGGACCGGGCCCTGCTGCCCGCCGCCAGAAGCCAGGGCCAGCACGGCGGCACCGGCCAGGTCCGGGAACCAGGCGCGCGCTACCGGCTCATAGCCGATCAGGACCACCGACCAGTCCCCGGCGCGAGCCCGCGCGATGACGTCGACCCCGGCCGGCCGGGTCCACTCGTTGCCGCGGTCCACCTCGCGATCCCATGCGGCCCGGTTGTAGGCGACCGGGTCAAACTCCCCGGTCACGGCGGCACCATGACCAGGGATGCGAACAGGCGGGAGAGCTCGGCGGCCGGATCGGCGGTCAGGCCGCTGTGCACCGGGCCGGGCTGGACGATGGTCGACCGCGGCGCGGTCAGCCAGCGGAACCGCTCGCCGAGCGGCCGTCCGGCCAGCGGGCCCTCGGTGCAGGCCTTCTCAAAGGCCGATAGGGCGGCGCGCACCGCGTCCAGGTCCACCTCCGGGTCGACCGCGAGCAGCCGGGCCTCGTCGAGCTCGATCCGGGTGCACAGGTACCGGTAGGCCTGCGAGTAGACGATCACCCCGGCGTTGATAGCCTCGCCGCGCTCGACCCGGGGCACCACGCGGACCAGGGCGTACTCGAAGACCTCGGTCACCACCGGATCACCGCTCACCACTGGATCACCTCGGGCACGACCGGGGCCCGCTGGGCCAGCTGATCGGCGTAGGCGTCCGCGCCGCGCTCACCGAACCACTCCGGCGGGACCAGGGCGGTCACCTCGCGCAGCAGGCTCCCGGTAATCCGCGGGGCCAAGGTGGCGTGCGCCTCAGCCAGGTGCGTGGCCCGGTCACGCAGCACGTGGTCGCTGGCGTCGAAGGGCCGCTTGGGGTCGGCCGTGGGCCAGTTGTGATGGAAGTACAGCGCCGCTCCGTGGTCGATCAGCCAGATGGCACGGTGCCAGACCAGCAGGTTCGGGTTGCGCCAGGTGCGGTCCACGTTCTGTACCAGCGCGTCGAACCAGAGCACCTGGCTGGCGAAATCATGATCGGCGGTCCAGCCCAGCGGGTCGAACCCGGCCGAGCCGGGCAGGAAGTCCACCCCGAGGTTCAGGCCCTCGCTGGCTCGCAGCAGGTCCTGGATCTCCGGATCGGGTTCGCTGCCGGGGATCCGCGGGTCGAGTTCGGCCAGGACGAGCTCGGGCGTGCGCAGGCCGAGGCGGCGGGCCAGTTCGCCGGCGATGATCTCGGCGACCAGCGCGAGCGGCCCTTGCCCGGCGCCGCGGAACTTCAGCACGTAGGTGCCGAGGTTGTCCGCCTCGACCACCGCGGGCAGCGACCCGCCCTCGCGCAGCGGGGTCACGTACCGGGTCACCGTAACAAGTGGGATTGTGGACACGCGAGGAAGACCACCGTCCGGATTGCCCTGGCCCGGTGGGCGTCCGTGAGGATGACCAACCGCGTCGGGAATCACTCGCCATGTCCGCTGTACAGCGCTACTGCAACCCGCCGACAACGACGGCTACGCCCCCAGGCGGCCGACAGCGCAGCGCGATTCTCGCTCTCCACCCTGACAGGTTAACGATGCACACGGCGAACGGGGCATCCAGAGGCTACCCAACGCGAGCTACCTTTCGGCGCCCCTGAACGTGGTTCAGACGGCGCAGCCCTGGCCGAGGCTATGTGCGGTATGCGTCTGCCCGGTGCGTAACGGACGTGATGATGACCGTGACCTGCTCGTCCTCGATCAGGTACAGCACTCTGTACTCGCCCCTGCGGGCAGAGTACTGCGGTGCCAATGGCTCAAGGAGCGGCTTGCCGACACGGTGTGGGTTCTCCGCGAGCGGGCCATGGATGAACTCCCAGCACGCGGTCGAGATCTTCTCCGGCATTCGCTGCAGCGCGCGCGCCGCCGCTGGGCGCAGCACGACGCGGTAGCTCACCTCGGCTGCTGTCGGCGCACCGCGATAAGGGCCTCCAGCGTTGCCAGGCAGACGGCGTCCGGCAGGCCGCGGGCGTGCATGTCAGCCACCACGTCCGCATCGTCCCCGAGGTCTACCCCCTCCGCCCGGGCAGCAAGGATCTTCTCCATCTCGGCCGCCGTGACATAGCGACCCGCCGCAGCATCCGCCCTCGACTGCGCGATGTCCTGCATCGCTGCCGCGTCGGCCAGCACATCCAGTGTCTCCATGATCGACTCGAAATCCTCGTCGGCGATCATCCAGACCACCGGGACCCCGTTACGGGTCACGAGGACCCGCTGGTGGGTAGCGACCGCCTCATCCACCAGCGCCGAGAAATTCTGCCGAGCCTCGGCAACAGGTACCGTCGTCATGTACGGAATTCTAGCGCACAGGAAGAGGGTGCGCGAGAATTGCCCCGTCGTGCACAGGGATAACAACACCGTGACATGTTCAAGCACGCGGGCCAGGTTATCCCCTGGTGCCCAGGCACGTCACGTCACGTCACCTCCCAGCACCGGCGTCAGCCCGAAGGCGCCGAACAGGTCCGCGCTGAACGTGGTGATCT
>JBAPYC010000209.1:0-1856 GCA_049284535.1 Streptosporangiaceae bacterium | reverse complement strand
GCGTATGGCCGCCGCGGCGTCCGCGGCGTGGGCGGTCACCGGCGCCCGTTCGCTACGCCATGAGGCCGAACGGGCTGCGATAGCGCTGGACCATGACGACCTGAGCGCGGCCCGGGAAGTGCTGCCCAGCCTGTGCGGCCGCGATCCGGAACAGCTGGACGCGGCCGGGATCGCCCGCGCGGTGGTGGAATCGGTCGCCGAGAACACCTCGGACGCCGTGGTGGCACCGCTGCTGTGGGGCGCGATCGCGGGGCCGCCCGGCCTGCTCGCCTACCGCGCCGTGAACACGCTGGACGCGATGGTCGGCCACCGCAGCGCCCGCTACCTGCGGTTCGGCTGGGCCAGCGCCCGGCTGGACGATGTGGCCAACTGGGTCCCGGCCCGCGTCACTGTCGCGCTGACCGCGATCTGCGCGCCGCTGGTGACCGGCGCCGATCCCCGGCTGGTGCTCCGGGTGACCCGACGCGACGGCGGCCATCATCCCAGCCCGAACGCGGGCCAGGGCGAGGCCGCCTTCGCGGGTGCCCTGGGTGTGCGCCTGGGCGGGACGAACGTCTACGACGGTGTCACGGAAAAGCGCCCGGACCTGGGGGAGGGCCGGGCGCCAGATCCGGGCGACATCCGCCGCGCCATTAATCTGTCTCGGGCGGTCAGTGTGGCGGCAACCGCCCTAGCCGTCGTGATCGCCGTTATTACCGGCGCATGAAGAAGCTGATGAGCCAGATCACCAGCGCCGCAATGGCCACCCACCACAGTACGTGCAGGGCGAATCCGGCGCCGGCGACGATCAGGATGATCAGCAGAGCCAGCAGAAACAGCATCTCGGGGCCTCCTTCTTAAGCCTGATTGCTGCCCTGGTAAGTACCCCCGTGAATTGAGCCAAACATGCGGGTGTCATCTACGGCGGCTACGAGGTCACCCGCGCGGAGGGGCGCACCTTGTGACGCGCGCTAGCCTGCATCCGTGCAGGGATCGCTGCTGGTCGCCGGGACCAGTTCGGACGCGGGCAAGAGCGTGCTGGTCGCGGGGCTGTGCCGGTGGCTGGCCCGGCAGGGCGTGAAGGTAGCGCCGTTCAAGGCCCAGAACATGTCGCTGAACTCGTTCGTGACCGCTGGGGGTGCCGAGATCGGCCGGGCTCAGGCCATGCAGGCGGCCGCGGCGGGCATCGAGCCCACCGCCGACATGAACCCGGTGCTGCTCAAGCCGGGCAGTGACCGCCGCAGCCAGGTGGTGGTGCTCGGGCATCCCGAGGCCGAGGCCGACGCGGTCGGCTACCGCGCCTTCGCGCCGCGGCTGCGCCAGCTTGCCCTGGAGAGCCTGGACCGGCTGCGCGCGCAGTACGACGTGGTGATCTGCGAGGGAGCGGGCAGCCCGGCCGAGATCAACCTGCGCGACACCGACGTGGCCAACATGGGCCTGGCCCGGGCGGCCGGGCTCCCGGTCATCGTGGTCGGTGACATCGACCGGGGCGGGGTGTTCGCCGCCATGTACGGCACGCTGGCCCTGCTGGCCGCCGAAGATCAGGCCCTGATCAGCGGCTTCGTGATCAACAAGTTCCGCGGCGCGCCCGAGCTGCTGGATAGCGGCCTGAGGTTGCTCCAAGAGCGCACCGGGCGGCCGGTGCTCGGCGTCCTGCCGTGGCGCGAGGGCCTGGGCGGCGACGCCGAGGATTCGCTCTCGCTGCCGGTGCGGGACGTGCCGCCGAGCTCGTTCGGCCTTCATGGTTTTCTCCGGGTCGCGGTGGTCAGGCTGCCGCGGATCAGCAACTTCACCGACGTGGACGCCCTAGCCGCCGAGCCCGGCGTGCTGGTCCGGTTCGCGGCCAGCCCGGCCGAGCTGGCCGACGCCGACCTGGT
>JBAPYC010000208.1:0-1580 GCA_049284535.1 Streptosporangiaceae bacterium | reverse complement strand
GGTTGAACGAGGCGACCGGCGAGGTTTCCGACAGGCCGTATCCCTCGAGCACCGGGACGCCGAACGCCTCCTCGAAGCCGCGCAACACCTCGACCGGCAGGGCCGCGCCGCCGGAGATGCACAGCCGCAGCGAGGAGGTGTCGTAATCCGCCCGGTTGGGCTGGTGGTTCAGCGCCACGTACATGGTCGGCACGCCCTCGAAGACGGTGACCTTGTGGTCGGCGATGATCCGCAGGGCGTGCTCGGCGTCGAACCGCGGTAGCAGGGTCAGGCACGCCCCGGCCGCCACCGAGACGTTGAGCGCGACCGTCTGGCCGAACACGTGGAACAGCGGCAGCCCGCCGAATATGACGTCGTCCGGGCCGGCCTGGACGATGTCGGTGCGCGTCACGTCGGTGTTGCTGCGCAGGTTGCCGTGGGTGAGCTCGGCGCCCTTCGGGTGGCCGGTCGTGCCGGAGGTGTAGAGGATCACTGCGGTGTCCTCGTCGCCCGTCTCCGCGACCTGGAAATCCGGTGTGGCGGAGGCCAGCAGGTCGGGGAAGCTGGCCGCGTCCACCACGATGGCTTCGGCCTTGCCCTGCTCCGCGCCGCCGCGGGCCTGCTCGGCGAACGCGTGCCAGGCGAAGATCAGCCGGGCCCCGGAGTCGCCCAGGTAGTAGGCGACCTCCCGGGCCTTGAGCAGCGGGTTCATCGGGACGACCACGCCGCCGGCCCGGAGCACGCCGTAGTACACCACGGGCACCTCGGCGACGTTGGGCATCATGATGCCGACCCGGTCGCCGGGTTTGAGGCCCCGCTCGTGCAGCAGCCCGGCCGCCCGGGCGCTCGCCTCGTCCAGGGCGCGGTAGGTCATCGCCGCGTTGTCCACCCGCACGGCCACGCGTCCCGCGTGCGCCCGTGTGGTGTCGGTCAGGTTCTTGGCCAGGTTCGTCACGCTGCTCATTGTCTGGCGCGCGGCCCCGGCGGTCCTCGGTCCCCGGTATCAAGGCTGTCCCCGGCGGTTGGTACGCCGGCACAACTGTTGTGCCGGCGGCCCGAGGAAACGGCCCATCCTCGTGTCGCGGGCACGTTATCCGCGCGTCCGCCCCGGCCTAGCGTCGTGGATCACACCGCGAGAGGGGCCGGTATGGAGTTCGACGTCGTGATCGAGATCCCGCGCGGCAGCCGGAACTCCTGCGAGGTCGACCACGACAGCGGCCGGATCCGCCTGGACCGGACGCTGTTCACCGCGACCCAGTACCCGGCCGACTACGGTTTCGTGCCGGAGACCCTGGGCGAGGACGGTGACCCGCTTGACGTGCTGGTGCTCGTGCTGGAGCCGACGTTCCCCGGCTGCCTGATCCGCAGCCGCCCGATCGGCATGTTCCGGATGACCGATGAGAAGGGCCCAGACGACAAGATCCTCTGCGTGCCCGCGGGCGATCCGCGCCAGGAGCACCTGCACGACTTGCATGACCTTCCCGAATTCGACCGGCTGGAGATCGAGCACTTCTTTTTGATCTACAAGCAGCTGGAGCCGGGCAAGAGCGTCGAAGGACGGTCCTGGGCTGGCCGTGTGGAGGCTGAGGCCGAGGTGGAGG
>JBAPYC010000207.1:0-9664 GCA_049284535.1 Streptosporangiaceae bacterium | reverse complement strand
GCCTCACCCGGCAGGGCGCCTGGGGCGTGCTGCACGCCGCGGCCGGCCGCGCGGGCCTGCCCGAGGTGTCCCCGCACACGCTGCGGCACTCGTTCGCTACCCACATGCTGGACGGCGGCGCGGACATCCGCGTGGTGCAGGAGCTGCTCGGCCACGCCTCGGTGACCACCACGCAGGTCTACACCCTGATCACGGTGGACCGCCTCCGCGAGGTCTACGCGTCCTCCCACCCCCGCGCCCTGGCCTAGTCCCGCGGCCTCCGGCGCTCAGACCCGGGCCACGAGCTCGGTGAGGGTCTGGCCCAGCGGCACGTCCAGTGTCGCGCTGGCCAGCGGGTCCCCGCGGGTCTCGCCCTGGTTGACGATCACGATCGGCAGCTCCAGCGCAGCAGCGTGCCGGACATACCGCAGACCCGACATGACGGTGAGCGAGGAGCCCAGGACGACCAGCGCCCGGGAGCGATCCACCAGGGCATAGCAGGCCCGCGTCCGCCACGCGGGCACGTTCTCGCCGAAGAACACCACGTCGGGCTTGAGCACGCCCCCGCAGGCGGCACAGTCGGCGACCTGGAAGGATTCGGTGACCTCTGGGGGCAGGACCGCATCGCCGTCCGGGTTGATCTGCGCCGACTCCGCCGCCCAGCCCGGGTTGGCGGCGTCCAGGCGCTGGTCGAGCTCGGCCCGCGGCGTGCGCTGCCCGCAGGACAGGCACAGCACCCGGTGCAGGCTGCCGTGCAGCTCGGTCACCCCGGTCGCACCCGCGGCCTGGTGCAGGCCGTCCACATTCTGCGTGATGATCCCGGCCAGCAGCCCGCGCTGGCTCAGCTCGGCCACGGCCAGGTGCCCGGCGTTCGGTTCGGCCCGGGCGATGTGACGCCAGCCGAGGTAGCTGCGAGCCCAGTACCGGCGCCTGGCCTCCGCGCTGCCGATGAAACTCTGATAGGTCATCGGGGTGGCCCGCCGGGCCAGCCCGGTCGGGCCGCGGTAGTCCGGGATGCCCGATTCGGTGGACAGCCCGGCGCCGCTCAGGATGAGCGTGCCGCCGGACGCGACCACCTGTATCAGCATCCCGAACGACTCGGTTGTCCTGGTTCCGGTCAGCTGGCCCACGTTTCCATGGTGCCTCATGCCACCGGGTGCCCCTTACAGCGCGGCCGCCCGGATGGCCTGGGACACCGCCGCCGCGGCCTCCCGCGCGAACAGGATCGTGTAGTGATTGACGTCCGGAATGACCTGCGGCCGCAGCTGGGGTACGCGCTCGCGCCAGGCCGCGACGAGCTCCGGCGGCAACAGCGGCGGCGGCTGGCCGAACAGCCCGGCCGGCGCGATCAGCAGCGGCGTCGGCCGGTTCAGCCGGCTGAGCGCCTCCGCGATCGGCTTTTCCGTCAGCACGTCACGGCCGTCGGCCCGGACCGCCTCGCCGGCGGCCCGGGGCCGCTGCTGCCCGGGCTCGCCGGCCAGGTCGTAGCGGACGTAGGCCTCGACGTCGGGAGTCCAGTGGCCGTCCAGCGCCGGATGCGCCCTCCAGAAGTCCAGGTAGGCCTCGGTGCTGGGGAACGTCTGGCCTAGCCGGGTTATCGCCGGGCCCAGGGACGCCTCGAACGTGGCGTCCAGGTCCGCCCCCTCGGGCACCGGGAGCGGCAGGCCACCGTCCACCAGCACCAGCCGCCGGACCAGCCCCGGCTGGAGGTCCCGGGCGAGCAGCGCCACGTAGGCGCCCATCGAGTGCCCGGCCAGCACCGGCCGTCCGCCGAAGTGGCGCAGCACCGCCACCACGTCCCGGGCGTGCCTTTCCAGGCCGTAGGGGCCGGGCAGTTCGTTACTGTGACCGCGACCGCGCAGGTCGGGGGCGGCCAGCGTCCAGTCAGGCGGCATGTGGCGCGCCACAGCCTGCCATGACATGGCCGAAGCCGTAATTCCGTGCACGGCCACCGCGACGCGCTTACCAGTACCCCACTGGAGCACGCGCAGCTCCCCGCCGTCCACTGCGATATTTAGCAGCCGGAGTTGCATCTTCACCCTCCACGGCCCCGGCGTTATGGCCGGGGCCGCCCATGTATTGAGCCTATTATCCGCCGTCTTGTTCAGTGCGCGATGACAAGTCCTCAATAAAGATTCACCGGTAAAACCATGCCATGCTGGACTGTGGCTAATATGCCAGGTAAAACCAGGCGTGGAGGTGACGGGCACATGTCGGGAGCGCTTAGTTACTCATCGGGAGAATCGCAAACGCCACTGCTGGGTGACACGATCGGGGCCAACTTTGATGCCGCGGTGCGAGCATTCGGTGACCGTGAGGCGCTGGTGGACTGCCCGACCGGGCGGCGCTGGACCTACGCCGAGCTCGGCGCCGACGTTGACGCGCTGGCCCTGGGCCTGCTGGAGCTCGGGGTGGCCAAGGGTGACCGGGTCGGCATCTGGGCGCCGAACTGCGCGGAGTGGACGCTCACCCAGTACGCGACGGCCAAGATCGGCGCCATCTTGGTAAACATCAATCCGGCGTACCGCACCAGCGAGCTGGAATACGTGCTCAACCAGTCGGGCGCCTCGCTCCTGGTCGCGGCCGAGAAGCTGAAGACGTCGGACTACGCGGCCATGATCGCCGAAGTGCGGCCGGGGTGCCCGCAGCTGGCCAGCGTCGTGCTGCTCGGCAGCGGCGAATGGCAGTCGCTGCTGGAGAACGGGCGCAGCCAGGACCGGGACGCGCTCGGCCGCATCGAGCTGGACACCGACGATCCCATTAACATTCAGTACACCTCAGGCACGACCGGCTTCCCGAAGGGCGCGACGCTCTCTCACCACAACATCCTCAACAACGGGTTCTTCGTCGGCGAGCTGTGCGACTACACCGCGGCCGACCGGATCTGCATTCCGGTGCCCTTTTATCACTGCTTTGGCATGGTCATGGGGAACCTGGCCGCTACCAGTCACGGCGCGGCCATGATCATCCCGGCCCCGGTCTTCGACCCGGCGGCGACCCTGCAGGCGGTGCAGGACGAGCGGTGCACCTCGCTGTACGGGGTGCCCACGATGTTCATCGCCGAGCTGTCCGCTCCCGGCTTCGGTGACTATGAGCTGTCCAGCCTGCGCACCGGCATCATGGCCGGGTCGCCGTGCCCGGTCGAGGTGATGAAGCAGGTCATCGAGCGGATGGGCATGACCGAAGTCGGGATCTGCTACGGCATGACCGAGACCTCGCCGGTATCCACCCAGACCCGGGCCGACGATTCCCTGGACCGCCGGGTGTCTACCGTCGGCCGGGTCGGCCCGCACCTGGAAGTGAAGGTCGTCGATCCCGAGACGGGCCGGACCGTCCCGCGGGGCACGCCAGGCGAGCTCTGCACCCGCGGTTACTCGGTGATGCTCGGCTACTGGGAACAGCCAGACAAGACCGCCGAGGCGGTCGATGGCGCGCACTGGATGCACACCGGCGACCTGGCGGTCATGGACGCCGACGGCTACGTGGCCATCACCGGCCGGATCAAGGACATGGTCATCCGCGGCGGCGAGAACGTATACCCACGCGAGATCGAGGAGTTCCTCTACACCCACCCCGACGTCCTGGACGCTCAGGTCATCGGGGTCCCGGACGCCAAATACGGCGAGGAGCTCATGGTCTGGGTACGGATGCGGCCGGGAGCCCCGCCGCTGACCCCGGAGGCCCTGCGCGAGTTCTGCACCGGGAAGCTGGCGCACTACAAGATCCCGCGGTACGTCCACATCGTCGACGACTTCCCCATGACCGTGACCGGTAAGGTGCGCAAGGTGGAGATGCGCGAGCGTTCTACCGAGATTCTCGGTCTGGGCCAGTGAAGGTCCTGATCGCCGGCGGTGCGGGCTACATCGGGAGCACGGTCGCGTCCGCCTGCACGGACGCGGGCATCAGCCCGGTGATCCTGGACAGCCTGGTGACCGGCCGCCGGGAGTTCGCCGCGGCGCACCCGTTCTATGAGGGGGACATCGCCGACGGGCCGCTGATCGACCGGATTTTCGCCGAGCACCCGGATATCGGGGCGGTCGTGCACTGCGCCGCGCTGATCGTGGTGCCGGATTCGATCGCCGACCCAGTCGGGTATTACCGGGCCAACGTGGCCAAGAGCCTGGACTTCGTGGCGCATCTGCTGCGCAATGGCTGCGGCCGGATGATCTTCAGCTCGTCGGCCGCCATCTACCGGGCCAGCGAGGACCTGACCGTGGATGAGGACTCGGCCATCGATCCGCAGAGCCCGTATGCGCGGACCAAGGCGGTGTGCGAGGCGATGTTCGCCGACATTGCCGCCACCGAGCCGATCCAGGTGCTGTCCCTGCGGTACTTCAACCCGATCGGGGCCGATCCCAAGATGCGGACCGGGCTGCAGCTGCGGCGGCCGACCCACGCCCTGGGCAAGATGATCCAGGCCCAGGATGAGGGCGTCCCGTTCGTGATCACCGGTACCGGCTGGCCGACCCGGGACGGCTCCGGCATCCGGGATTACATCCACGTCTGGGACCTGGCCCTGGCCCACGTAGCCGCGCTGAGGCGATTCGGCCAGCCCGGCGACGCGGCCTCGGTCATCAACCTGGGTACCGGCCGGGGTACCACCGTCCGGGAGCTGCTGGCCGCGTTCAACCGCGTGACCGCCCATCCGGTGCCTGCCCAGGAGGCCGCGCCGCGGCCGGGCGACATCGCCGGCGCCTATAGCCGCATCGACCGGGCCGAACGGCTGCTCGGCTGGCGGCCGCAGTACGACGTTGCCGAAGGTATTCGTCACTCGCTGCAATGGGCCGCGATACGGGATGAGGTTCTGGCCGGGGAATAGCGAAACCCAATACCGGCAATGCTGGCAATTCTGGCAGGCGCGGTCGCTACAGTGTGCGCACGCAGGAGTCCCGGGTTCACCGCGGCGTCGGCGGCGGAGTCCGGCCTGCCTATGAGACCTCGTTCTTGTCCACCGTGGTGACGGGGACACCACTGGGCCGAAGCACCGCCGCAGCGCAGACCAGCGACGATGCCGCACGCGGCCCGTGATCGAGATCAATGCGGCCGAGCCGGGCCAGGCTGCGCCCGGGACGCCGCCGAAGCGGGTGCGATATGACCGGATAAGCCGCGCCGTGGTCTTCGGTGTGAGTGATAATGAAGTTCGCGCGGATGGAGATAATAAATGATTGTATTGGCGGAAATCGCAGTACAGCGTATGATCGAACAGCTTTGATAGCCAGTCCCGGGTAGTCAGCCCGTCTACCCGCTGCCGGGGCTGTGGGGGAGAGCAAGGGATGGGTCAGCAGCTTCAGCGACGCAGCACCCGGACGCTCGACCGCCGGCCAGACGCATCATGGCCCGCGGCCGCGCGTAATACGGCGCGTTTGTGGCTAGAGCGGCACTACGTCATCTCCACGCGCCGCGGCCAGCGGCGGCGGCTCGTGTTCGTGGTGTGCGCGCTGGCCGCCATGGGATTCGGCGCGGGCGTGACGCTGGCCTTCACCGGGCCCGGCCCTAAGGTCACCGGGAACACCGGCGGCGGGACGTCCGCCATGAGCCCGCTGCAGCAGGCCGCGCAGAACCGCCAGCAGGCCGCCGCCTGGGTCGCGCAGCAGGTAGCGGGCAACGTCGCCTGTGATCCCGAGATGTGCCAGGAACTCATGGCCGACCACTATCCGGTGGGCGACCTGTTCCCGATGGAGCCGTCCACCCCGGACCCGGAAGGGACGGCCGTGGTGGTGGCGACGCCGGTGATCCGGAGCCAGTTCGGCAGCCGCTTGGCCTCGGTCTACGCACCGCAGGTCATCGCCAGCTTCGGCGCTGGCGCCGAGCAGATCCAGGTCCGGAATGTCTGGCCGGACGGAACCGCGGCCTTCGATTCTCAGCTAGCGGCAGACCGCACAGGGCGGATGAAGGCCGGCCAGCTGCTGGCGGGCAATGCCAGCATTCATGTCTCTGCGGCCGCCAAAGCGGAACTTCTGGCTGGTCAGGTCGATCCGCGGCTTCTCGCAACGCTTGCGACACTATCGCACGGATCGTCACTTCAGCTGATAAAGTTCGATGACTCGTCGCCAGGCGTGGGTAACAGCGTGCCGCTGCGCGGAGCTTGGATCGGCGCGCCCTCGGACTCAGACCTGACGAAGATAGTCAGCCGCCTGAAAGCTCAGATCAACCCCTACAGCGTCGCTGAGGCAGAGATCGAGCCGATCGCAGGCGGGAAGCAGGTCGTCGTCGTTCGTTTCAGCGCTCCCGCTCCCATGGCTCCCATGGGGCAAGGGGGCTCATAGAGGTTCACAGCTTGGGGAGGGATCACAGTGAAGTTTCGAACAATAAGAACCATAACCAGACGAATAACCATACTGCTGGCGGCCACGGCCCTGCTGCTGGGGGTTCCCGCCGCCGCTACCGCCTTCGCGTCCTCGGCTACCTCGGGTACCGGCTGGATCAGGCTCGCGCACCTGTCCCCGAACACTCCCGCGGTCGACGTGTACCTGTACTCGTTCGGCAATTCCAGCGCCCAGATCGTGCTGCACCATGTCGCCTACGGGACGGTCTCGCCGTATGAGGCGGTCCAGGCGGGCGACTACAGCGTAGCGATGCGCGCCGCCGGCGCCTCCGCCACCAGCCAGCCGGTCCTGTCCACCAGCGTGACGGTCAAGGCCGGGAAGGCCTACACGGTGGCGGGCATGGGACCCAAGTCGGGTCTGCGGCTGCAGGTCCTGGACGACGACCTCACCACTCCGACCGGCAAGGGCGAGGTGCGGGTGATCCAGGCGTCGCTCAAGGAGCAAACGGTCAAGGTGACCTGCGGCGGGCAGACGATCGTGCCCAAGGTGACCTTCGGCAACACGTCCCCCTACACGGCCATCCCGCCGGGTACGTGGACCATGGCCGCGATCGCCTCCAACACGACCGCCAAGGAAGTGGTCCCGGTCTCGGCCGGAACCGTCCACACGCTCGTGGTTCTCGACGGGTCTAACGGGCTGGAGCTGATCAGCCTGGAGGACGCGGCGGGGGCTGGGCAGCCTCCGGCAGGCGGCGCCGCAACGGGCTTCGGCGGCACCGCCGGGCACGGTCCGGGTTCGCCGCTGCCGTGGGCGGCGCTCATCGGTGCCGGGTTGCTCGTCACCGTGACCGGCGGGTTGCGCCTGCGCCGTCATGGTCTACGTCGGCAGATGAACACCGGAGTCTAATGAAGCTAAACCACAGGCCGGCCGCGATCGTTTTCGCGGCCGGCCTGGTCGTGGTCATCGGGGGCAGCGCCGGCTTGCTGCTGACGCGGCATTCCACTCCGGCCATGCGCCCGGTCGCCGCCGGGGTGGGGGCGTTTCCCGCCCCTACCGGCCCGATTGTGGCCCCACCGCAGTCGGCGCAGCCGAAGCCGGTGTCCAGCCCGGTCTCCTTGACCATCCCGCTGATTGGCGTGAACTCCAAGCTGACCACGCTGGGGCTGGACAAGAGCGGCGCAATCCAGGTGCCAGGCTCGACAACCATCGCGGGCTGGTACACGGGAAGTCCGCGGCCGGGCGCGATCGGCTCGGCCATCATCATCGGCCACATCGACTCGGTCAGCGGCCCAGGAGTGTTCTACCGCCTGACCGAGTTGCGCCGCGGTGATGACGTCTACGTGAAGCGGGCCGACGGGACCACGGCGGAATTCCGCGTCACAGTGAGGCAGGAATACCCGAAGGACCACTTCCCGACCCAGACCGTCTACGGACCGGTTCCGGACGCCGAACTGCGGCTTATCACCTGTGGCGGGGCCTTTGACCGCGCCACCGGGCATTACTTGAGCAACATTGTTGTGTACGCCACCGAAGTGAAATAAATCACCATTAAAGTTCCGAGCAAATGAGCTCGAGCCGCCGGAAACCCGGGGGCGCCAACACATGCGACGACGACGACCGGGCCCCTGTTCATACCGCGGTGAGCAGGGGCCCGGTCATGATGAGCTAAGACCATGACGCCACCCGGGACACCGCTATCAGGCATGACACCAGCTGGTATGACACCGCAGGAGCGGTACGAGGACCTGGTCGACGAGCTGACCGGGGCGGACGGTGTGACGCCGCCCACGGGCGGCAGCGGGTTCGGCCGCGGCGCGCTGCGCTATCACCGGAAGATCTTCGCTATGTTCGTCCGCGGTCAGCTGGTGGTCAAGCTGCCGCGGACGCGGGTGGACGAGCTGGTCGCCGCCGGTCACGGCGTGCGGTTCGACGCCAACAAGGGCACGCCGCTGAAGGAGTGGTTCAGCCTGGACCCGGAGTCCGCCCTGGCCTGGCCGCCGCTGGCCCGCGAGGCCCTGGACTTCGCCCGCTCCGCCAGCTGAGGCCCGCCGGGCCCGGGGTCGCAGGTCGCGGCCCGGCTGGCTGGCCCCCCTTCCAGCCAGCCAGCCAGCCACCGCGCGGGTAGCAGCCAAGAATCTAACGGCTGCCGAACGCCGCGGTGGCCGCCGCCCCAATCCCCGGACGACCTCGGACAAACGCTGCGGACAGGCGCACTGCGGGCCAGGCCGCCCCCCCACGTGGCCAGCCGGCGGATAACCCCGGGATGGGCATACCCTGACTGCCGGAGGTGCCATGGACGTCAAGGTCGTCGATAACCGGGACTTGGGCAGGTTCGAGATCCTCGCGGATGGCGAGGTAGCGGCCTTCGTCTTGTATCAGCTGTACCAAGGCGAGATCGTCTTTACGCACACCGAGACCGGCGACCGCTTTAGGGGCCAGGGACTCGGCAGCCGCCTCGTGCGGGCCAGCCTGGACAGCGCCCGGCAGCGGCACCTGGCGGTCCTGCCCTACTGCCCGTACGTGAAGAGCTGGATCAGCACGCACCGCGAGTACGCCGACCTGGTGCCGGAAGACCGCCGCGCGCAGTTTGGCCTGTGACGGCGGTGCGTGCCGTCCAGGCACCTGCTGTCGGCGGCGGGCCATCTGTCCGTGGAATACCAGCTGTCCCAGGTGCACCAGCGGCTGATGATCACGGCGTCTCCGCCTGCTTCGGTGAGCCGTCGGTCCGCATCGGCATCCCCCTCATCTGGTCACGTCAACGCCATCACGCCTGCTTCGGAGCTGACGCGCGGGCGGATGGGTGCTTTCGGCGTAGATCTCGGCCGGTGCGTACCTGCGACCCGGTGGCACCTCATCGCGGCACCGATGACTTCCCGCGGCGTGCTGCGTTACATATGTGAGAACCGGCCGCCGGCCGGTTCCGCTGCCTGCCAGCCGCTGCGGGAGGGCGTGAGGATGGACGACACGGACACCGATGGCATCGGCCCGGCTGGCACTGATCAGGCTGGCACTGATCAGGCTGGCACTGATCAGGCTGGTGCTGGCCAGACGGTGCGCGCCGCGGTCGCGGGGGATGAGCCCGCGTTCGCCGCCCTGACCGAGCGCCACCGGCGCGAGCTGCACATCCACTGCTACCGGATGCTGGCCTCGTTCGACGAGGCCGAGGACGCGGTCCAGGAGACGTATCTGCGGGCCTGGCGCGGCCGGGCCGGGTTCGACGGCGGTCCGGGGTTCCGTGCCTGGCTCTACCGGATTGCCACCAACGTCTGCCTGGACATGCTGCGGAGCAGCTCACGGCACACCGCCGCGCGGTCGTTCGCCGAGGTGCCGTGGCTGCAGCCTTACCCGGACCAGCTGCTGGAGGCGGCCGCGCCGGGCGAGGAGCAGCCCGAGGCGCAGGCCATCTCGCGGGAGACCAT
>JBAPYC010000206.1:0-22122 GCA_049284535.1 Streptosporangiaceae bacterium | reverse complement strand
CGTCCCGCTGATGGGCAGCGTTTTTCTACTCCCGTCAGGACCCCTCCGCCGTCCGGATCGCGTTCCACGTCGGGCTGGAAGAGCCCGTCGAGTGGATCTTCGCCCGCGACCTGCTGTCGCGGGGCATGCAGGGCATCGGCGACGTGCAAGTGCGGCCGTCGCCTGCACCCGCGGGCGGCGAGCCCGGCAGCGTGCTGAACATCGAGCTGATCTCGCCCTACGGCCAGGCGCGCTTCGAGACCCTGGCCAGGGAAGTCACCGACTTCCTGCGCCGGGCCTGCCAGATCGTCCCCGACGGCCAGGAAAGCGGCCACATCGACATCGACGCCGAACTGAACGACCTGCTCCACCAGGCGTCATAAGAAATCATCCGGATTGTATGACGGCGGCTCATCTAGCCGGGCGAGAGGCTCGCAAACAGTCGGAAGTATCCCACGAACCGCTTAGCAACGGAGGAAGCACATGTGTCAGCATCAGCCGCGGTGTCCGCAATCGCGGGGCGCCCGATCACCTGGCGGCCCGGATTGTCGCCGCTCACCTCGAGCAGGGCTGGAGCATGCGGTGCAACGCCGTCATCGTGTTTGACGACGGCGGCGAACTGCTCCCCGGCGGCCGCACCATCCCCCGGGCCGCCCGCCGTGGCGGCCGCTGGCAATGGCCGCCTGAGGTCGCAATGACGCTCACGATGTCATGGGCCAAAGCCCAGCGAGCCATCGGCCGGCCGGCAACCACAGCGCACGAAGCCGTCCAGAACGCCGCATCATTCGTGCGTTTCAACGCAGCAGCTGTCACTCACCGATTGAGGCACCCGTGATACAAGCAGCCAACGAACCCATGGCGGACGTGCGCGATATGTGTATGGCGCACACCATGCTGCGCCGGGAGTTCCGTCTCCTTCCCCAAGCCGCCGCGACGTCGCGCCGGGCGGCACCCGGAGCGCCGCGGTCGTCGCCGACCACTCTCAGAAGGTCTGCCTCGCCCTCGGCCTGCACCCCGAGGGCGAGGACGCCGTCCTGTGGCTGCTGCTGTGGGAACGCGGCGCCGAACAGGCCGCTGCTATCGGCCCCTCGATGGAGGAGCACCACCACTGCATCGAGGCAGCCCTCCACGACGTCAACGCGCTCGTGCCGGCTTGGCAGTCCACCGCCCAGGACGGCGAGAATCTGGCCGCGGCCATCGACGCGCTGCTCGACCGCCTTCAGGAGCACATAGCGCTGAAGGAGAAGGAGATCCTCCCTCTGGCCGAGAAGTTCGTCACCGCTGCCGAATGGGCCCGGCTCGGATAACACGCCCTGTCCGAGACCCCGAAGAAAGACCTGCCCCTGGGCCTCGGCATCAGCCACACAAGGCGGGCCTGGCCTCCGGTCTGGCCAACAACTCCCAGCAGGTCGGCGGTGCGCTCGGGCTCGCGATCCTCGCGACCGTCGTCAACAGCCGCACTCAAAGCCTGTTCCACGCCGGCGCCCACAGCTCGGCCGTGGCGCTGACCAAGGGCTTTGACCTGGCGTTCCCCGTCAGCGCCGGCTTGGCCGTCGCGGAGCGATCCTCGCCGCCGTGCTGATCTCCTCGCGCGACAGCACCAACACTCAAAGGCGGCTCGCAGCGGCGCGGCCGCCGGCGCCGATGCCGCAGCCGTTCCCGTCGCCGCGGACCCGTCCCCTTAGCGCGCGGGGTGCTCCTCCTCTGATCGACCGCCGCGCCCTGCGCCAAACTCGCCCCGAAAAGCCGAATACGATCGATGAGTTCCTGGAGGAACGATGAAACTGAGCGAGAACGAGAAGACAACGGTCCAGGCCGCGTCGGCCAGCCGGATGAATATGCGCCGCGAGGCCCGGAACCAGCTCGTGTTCCTGTCAGCACAGTTCCTGCTCGGGATGGCGGTCAACCTTATCGGGCAGCCGTCGGAGACCACCGGGGCTGCTCACGCCGTCAGCACCGTGCTGCTCGGGCTGCACGTCGTGGTCGCGATCGGCCTGGTCGCCGGATCCGTCATGGTCATCCGGGCCGCCCGCGGCGGCGGGGACCGGCCGCGTCAGCTCGCACGCTCGGGCGCCGTCCTGATCGGCCTCACTGTCGTCGCCGGGGTAATGACAGTGATCACCAAGAACAACTGGTGGTCCTACGCCATGGCAGCCGGCTTCATCGCCTCCGTGCTGCTGTACGGGAGCCTGCTGGTGCGGGCGCAGAGCCGGGCGCCGCAGCCAGAGCAACCGAGCTGATCCAGGTGCGCTCCCCGGATGGGCATCGCGCACCTGCCCGGCCTCGCCCATACCGGGCTGACAGAGCTGACCGCTAGGCGCGATTTATCAAAGCTCGCTGTCAGGGCCGTCCGGGCCCGGCTGTTGGGGCCGACGCCGCCGTGACGCGCCGAGTCATCGACAGCCTGGACGGCCCGGCCGGCCACTCCTACGGCGGAGCGGTCATCACCGAGGCAGAGAAAAGGGAGCTGCGGCAGGAGCGTGGAAAGCATCCCTATCCGACCGGGCTCTCATAGGCCGCGGATGCCAGAAATGCGGTCTCCGGCGACCTCCGGCCTGGAGCCGCCGAGGAGTGCCTTTGGAGATGCCCCGAACCCAGCTGCCGATACGAATGGCCGGCTTCCCTAAACCACCGCTCAGGCGACGATGACCAGAATGCGGGCGGTTCCGGATTGGGCGTGGTCAGGGCACCGTCGAGGGGCGCGGCGGGAAAGACGCGGCTAGCGGGCAGTTACCTGAACTCGTGCCCAGGAGTTGTTGACATATCCCTTTGGGTTCCAGAGATGAACGGGGGACTCGGGCTGTGCGGCGGCGGACGTGTCCCAGGCTCGCGCGATGATCTCCGTCGGCCCGGCGGGGATGTGGATGGCAGCGCGCCACTGGCGCCACGCCCAGGGACCAGGGTCCTCGCCCAGGTCGGCCTGGCGCCAGCTGCGGCCGCCGTCGGTGGAGACGTCTACCCGGGCGATGCCGCGGTCGTCTCCGGCGAAGGCATAGCCGGCGACCTCGGCACTCCCGGCCTTAAGGACGGCTCCGTCGGCGGGGCGCAGGATGTCGGCGTTGACGGCGATGGCGCCGAGGGACAGGCCGTCGCCGGGTCCGGCGGCAGCTGGGTCCGCTTCCGCGGGCAGGAGACGGTAGGCGGTGGCCTGGAAGAAGTTGTCGGACGGATGATCGGTGAGGGTGACCCGTTCGACCCATTTGACGCTGCGCGCGCCGATGTAGCCGGGAACCACCACCCGGACGGGGCCGCCGTGCACGGCGGGAAGCGGCTGCCTGTTCATCTCCCAGGCCAGGAGCACCTCTCCGGCCAGCGCCTTCGCGCGGGAAACCGAGCCGCCGTAAGGCTGGGGCGGTTCAGGGATCTGGGAGATGTCCGGTGCGTCGAACGCTACGTGGGTCGCTTCCTCGCGCGGCCGGGCCGCGCGGAGAACCTCGGCGAGGCTCACGCCTGTCCACTCGGCGGTGGAGGTCGCGCCTGGTCCCCACGGCGCTTCGCCGGGGATATCCCGCACCTTCATCAGGCCAGAACGGCGGTTGCCCGCACACTGCAGGGTCGCGGTAAGCGTCCGCTGTGCGAACTGGCCGCGCAGGTCGTCCAGGGACAGCTCCAAGTCGAGCTCGACGAGACCGCCGACGCTCAGCCGCCATGCCTGCGGGTCGATGAGCGGGATAGGGCCGTGATTGCGGCCGTAGAAGGAATCGACCGGGGTGAGCATCCGGTCCGCGAGCGCGCCGCGGGGCGGCTCAGCGTTGTACGGGTCAGCCTCATGAACGATCATGTCGTCCCGCTTGTCCCACAATCCCATAACCAGCTCCTCTGCGAACTATCCGCCTTCGTACCGCTCACGCTGCAGTTGCCGTGATTCAGGACCCGGCCTGCACCAGCGAGCCATCGCGGTCCTGTCCACTCCCGCGGCAACGGGCTCCGGTTGTCCGGCCCTCTCGTCCCACGCTCATCGCGCCTACCTGGGCTGTTACACTCCGACTTCCGCTAGCGAGCCCGCCCCCGCTTGACCGCCATCTGCCCGAACCGTAATCGCGGAAGGCGCCAGCAGGATAGAGGATCCGGTGCCTTGTCGAGTATTCGGGCCACTGCTCAACGGCTGGACCTCTCCTCAGATGCTCCGCCGCTACGCGCCAGCGCCAGCAGCGCGAGAGGCCGCCGCACCCTATGAACGCCTCATGGAAAACCAGCCCCTGAAGGCACCCCGTCCCAGGGACCTTGTCGGCCTGACACGGTCGGCCGGGAGAGCGTCAGACGGGGCGGTCGTCGCGGTGTGCGCCGTACCATCGCGACTGCCTGGCCACACGCGCGCGAGCGCCTCTCGGTCCCGGCACCAGGCAATGCGGTCATAGTCAGTGGGTCGAGATTGGTCCTCCCGATCACCTCGTCTTGCATATTTCCTGCCGTCGGCGGCATGCAGTCACCCAACCGGCGTCCGATGTCGATGTGGCGCGCTTATTCTTGCTGGCCGGTTGGGACTTCGGCAGCGCTCGGGAGCGGACGAAACGTAAGCGCGAATGTCGACCCGTGTGGCCCGGTCCGCACCGCGACGGTGCCGTTGTTGGCATGCGCGACGCCTCCTACGATCGCTAGCCCGAGCCCTGCGCCTGGCATGCCTCGTGCGGCGGGTGCCCGGTAGAAGCGTTCGAAGATGTGGGGGAGGTCCTCGTCGGCGATGCCGGGGCCGTGATCGGTGACCGATACCTGGCCGTTGTCGACGACCACGCACACCGCGGCGTCGGGCGGGGTCCATTTGATGGCGTTGTCTACCAGGTTGCTGACGGCGTGATCGACCGCAGCCGGGTCGACATGCACCAGGCATGGATGCAGATTGGTGTCGATGGCCGTGTGGGGCAGGCGCTGCTGCAGGCGGCGTACCGCCTCGTCGGTGAGCAGGTCCAGGCGTACGGTCTCGCGGTGCGGTTCGGACTCGCGGTAGCGCGCGAGGTCGAGCAGGTCGGTGATCAGCTGGTCCAGCTCGCCGGCCTGCTCCCGGGCTGCTCGCACGAGGGCGGGGGCCTGCGGGTCCGCCAGTCCGCGGCCGTCCTCGAGAAGGTCGAGGTTGGTGGTGAGGCTGGTCAGCGGGGTGCGCAGCTCGTGCGACGCGTCGGCGACGAGCTGGCGTTGTGCGGTGAGTGATTCGTGCAGCGCGGCCAGCATGGTGTCGAAGGACGAGGCGAGCCGGCCCACCTCATCGCTGGTCCCGGTGGAGTCGAGGCGGGCGGTGAAGTCGCGGGTCTGGGTGACGTGCTCGGCGGCTGCGGTGAGCTGGGCGATGGGCCGGAGGATGCGGCCTGCGGTTAGCCGTGCCGCGCCGTAGGTGAGGCCGGCGGCCGCTACGGTGAGCGCGGCCAGGAGCAGGGCCGCGGTCCGCAGTGCGCCGTTATCGGCGTTCGCCGCCCGGCTGGCGCGCACCAGCCCACCACCAGGCTCGGGCATGACGGCGGTGTAGACGCGAAACTGCTGACCGCCGGCGCGCGCGTCGGTGAAGTACGCCGGCTGCGCTTGCCCGGCCACCGCGATAGCGCGGTTGTCGAGTGGCCCGAACAAGGTGGACTGACCAGCCACCGGATCCGGGAAGAGCTGAATTTCCACGCTGCCGACGGTGACTGGCTTGCTGACGTCGGAAGGCGATTGACTGCCGGCGGCCGACTGCTTGATGCTCCGGGCGATACTGGAGGCTTGCTGGGCCGCGTCGATGAGGGTTGCGTCGACGCGGGAGCGCAGGCTCGCGGCGTAGGAGAAGTACAGCACACTGCTGACCGCGGCGACGACGATCAGCACCCCGACTGCCGCCGCCACCGAGACCCGGTTCCCCAGCGTCACGGCGCATCTCGCAGGACGTAGCCGAGCCCGCGCACGGTGTGCAGGATGCGTGGCTCGCCGGCGGCCTCGAGCTTGGTGCGCAGGTAGCCCATGTACACCCAGAGGTTGTCCGAGCGCATGCCGAAGTCGTAGCCCCACACCGCCTGGAAGATCTGCGAGTGGCTGAGCACCCGGCCGGGGTTGCGCAGGAAGAGTTCGAGGAGCAGGTACTCGGTGCGGGTGAGGGAAGAAACCTCGCGCCCGCCCCAGGTTACCCGTGCCGCAGCGATGTCAAGCACCAGGTCGCCGTAGCTGAGTCGTTCGGCGCTGGCTGCGTTGCGGCGCAGCAGCGCGCGCAGGCGGGCGCGCAGCTCGGCGAGCGCGAACGGCTTCACCAGGTAGTCGTCGGCGCCGGCGTCCAGCCCGGCGACGCGATCATCGATCAGGTCGCGGGCGGTGAGCATCAGGATCGGAGTCCGGTCGCCACGGGCGCGAAGCCGCCGGCACACCTCCAGACCGTTCGGCTCGGCCATCGCCACGTCGAGCACGATCGCGTCGACGCTCATCGCTGTCATGTGGGCGAGCGCGGCGCTGCCACCCTCGGCGGCCAGCACCTGGTAGCCGTCACGCCCGAGCGCGGTGCAAAGCGACTGGCGCACCGCCACGTCGTCATCGACCACGAGGACCCGCACGTGATCCAGTATGCGGGGACTCGCGGACGCCGGCACTGCTTACTTACCGGCCTCGCTTTGCTTGGCTGCCTTCAGGGCGGCGGCCAGCCGGGCCGGGCTCACGCCGAGATCGCGGGCGATCGCGGCGAACGCCGGGCTGGCGGGATCGACGCCGCCCTCACCTAGCCCGTCGAGCTGATTGACCGCGCGCTGGGCGGCGCTGGTGCTGACGCCGAGCTGGCTCGCGAGTGCCGCCGCGATCGCCGGCCGCCCAGTCTGGCCGCGGTCGACCTGGGTTCCGAACACCGCGCTCACGATCCGCTGTGCGGTCGCGGGCGAGACCCCGGCCGATGCGGCGAAAGCCGCGATGCCCGCGGCAGTGCTGCCGCCGGCCCGCTTGGCGGCGGCCAGTCCGGCCTGCAGCCGGTCCGTGCTCATGCCCGCGGACGCAGCCAGCGTGCCCAGCTGCGACGGCGCCGCGGACGTGCTGGCGGCAGCGTGGCCGGCCTTGGACTTGCAGGCGCTGGTAGTACACGCCTGCGGTGGCGCCGGCTTGCCGGGCGGTGAACCGGATCCGGACGCCAAGGCGGCGGCCGGGACGGCAACTGCGGCCGCAGTGATGACTCCTGCAATGGCCAGACGATGACGCAGAATCAGCATGGGGCGCTCCTGTCCTCCGATGGGCTCTCCCAAGTCCACCGACAGGACCCAAGATCGGCCCTCCGGTGACCTTAAGGACACCTAGGAACCCGGTGCCGGATGGCGCCCGCCGCGAGGACTTTTGCCGGCGGCGCTACGCCTCCCTCGGGCCCAGACGGCTCCTGCGATCATCGCCGCGACAACGGCGGCTGACGTCAGCCACGCATCCGGTCGTCGTCCCCTGAGCCAGGCGTCCGCCCGTCTGGTCACCGTTGCCCTCCGAGGACTAGCTCAGCCGTGATGGCAGGCTTCGTAAGTTGCGACTCGCTCCTCGGACACTCTGGAACTTCCGCGTGTCATCCTGGAGGCATGCTCGGACGGCTGCATCACGTAGTGCTCGACTGCCCGGCCCCGGCCGCTTTGGCGGCGTTCTACTCCCGGCTGCTCGGCCAGCCGATTACCTACCACAGCGACGACTGGGTCGTCGTCGCGGCCAACGGCACGTCGTCAGGCCTCGCCTTCCAGCTCGCTCCG
Source organism: Streptosporangiaceae bacterium (assembly GCA_049284535.1). GTDB lineage: Bacteria > Actinomycetota > Actinomycetes > Streptosporangiales > Streptosporangiaceae > Palsa-504. The sequence continues at coordinate 14,488 of JBAPYC010000206.1, read as the reverse complement.
GACCACCGGCCGCCCACATGGCCTGATCCCGCTGTCCCCCAGCAGTTCCACCTGGACGTCATGGTCGAAGACGTGACCGCAGCCGGCCCCCGCGTCCTGGCCCTCGGGGCAACCAGACTCGACGGCGACGCTGTCTATGCTGACCCGGCCGGACACCCGTTCTGCCTCATCCCACGGCCGGGCTGGGCACCACCCATCCCCGCAGACGGCTGATACCCCAGCACGACACGACATACCTCACCACGAGTCCGCCCATGGCCGGTTACGCGGCGAGGTCTTCGCCATGCGCCACGGCGACCGCGGCAAGGCACTCACGCAGCCGGTGTACACACGACTTGCCAACAGGGAGCACAGTGCGGGATGTCGCGATCGGCTCTTGTCACTGTCCACCACCGGCGACCAGCGTGAATTCCATCGTGAGCAGACATGGGTTTTTCGGTGCAAGTGCCCCTTGGACACCAGAACCGGTGAGATTTCCCCAGTACACGCGTACTGCTTGAACACGCTCCCGGCCGAGCTCCGTGGTAGACGCGGGGAAGAACGTCAGGGCCCGTGGCCAGGATCATTGAAGGGGCTGGCAGCAGCCATCGCGCCCTGACTCCATCAGGCTAGCGATCGCAACAGTGCATGCTGGCGGCGTACTTGCTCGCGCCCGCGGTACGGCTCGCGGCGCCCTTCGTACTCGCTGGACAGCCAGCCGCGGTACCCGCCGTCGCGCAGCGTACGCAGGACCTCGGCCCACGGTATATGCAGGTCCGTGAGGGTCTCGTCGATCTCGAAGAACTTCGCCTGGACGAACCCGACGTAGGGCAGCGCCTCGGCTAGGTCGCTCATCGGGACCTTCAGCGGCTGCAGGAACGCCGGCACGTCGTCTGGGTCGAAGCCGGGGTGACCGTCGTTCACCACCGCTGTCTGGAAGATGCCGGTGTCGATCATCAGCTTGAAGTGCGCGGTGCCGGTCCGCTCGATGAAGTGGATGTAGTTCTGGGTGACTGGGTGCTTGATCGGGGTCGGGCTGTGGATCTCGGGGCAGATCACGACGTTGAGCTCAGCTGCCAGGTCGAGATTGCGGAGCACCGTCTCTTCCCAGGTGGGGTGCGGGTCGAGTTCCGGGGAGATGACCCCGAACTTGGGCCGGATGAAGCCGAAGCCGAGCCGGTGCGCCAGCCGCAGGTCCCGGGCCAGCTGCGCCGCCGCCTCGTCTGCCGTGAGGTCGCGGTCCCGCCACATCTGGTTGTCTACCCAGGAGCAGAGGTTGGTGGGGGTGAGCCCGTGGGTCTCCAGCAGCCGCTGCCACTCATCGATCCAGCCCGTGGCCGGCTCCGGATATCCCGGGATCGTGCTCTGGGTGAGGATCTCGATGCCCGTCGCGCCGAGGTCGGCGATGTCGGCCATCGCGTCCTCGAGTGTCATGACCGTGTTCATATCCCCGGTGAAGCTGTACAGCGAGACCCCGTAGCGGAAACCGGCGTCCGCATGTGCGCCGTCCGGGAGCAGCGTAAGCTCCCGGCGGTCGTCGAACCGCAGCGGGAGCACGAACGCCGGGATGTACGGCGAGCGCAGGTAGATCGCCACGGCGACGTCGTGCACGCCCGGGCTCAGGCCGCCTTCCAACGGCACCGTGAGCGTGGCGGGCTCGGCGAGATCCCAGTGAACGCCGGACGAGCGCCAAAGATCGTCCAGGGTAAAGGTGCGATCGCCCAGGGTCCACCGGGTCGACTCGCGCGGGAACGCGCGGCCGTCGACGGTCACGTCGGCGCCGTCGACGAGGCTGGCCCAGGCGCCCCGGTAGTTAGGCATCCGCACCAGCAGCTGGAAACCGGTGACCCGGCCGTCCTGGCTGACGTTGGTGAACCCCCGCGTCTGGATGATGCTGTACTCGAGCACGGATTCAGGTCCTTTCAGTCGTCCTCGAGCCGGAAGCCGACCTTCAGCCCGACCTGGTAATGAGCGACCTGACCGTCGTCGACCTGGCCGCGGATCTGCGTCACCTCGAACCAGTCCAGGTGCCGCAGGGTCTGGCTGGCCCGGTGCAGCCCGTTCCGGATAGCGGTCTCGATGCTGTCGGGTGAGGTGCCGACGATTTCGGTCACCCGGTAGGTGTGATCAGACATGATCTCTCCAGTCCTGGTCGGGATTTATATGGTCAGACGGTGGCGGCCAGGGACCTGATCAGCTTCAGCGATTCGCCGGACTCCACCGTGGGGAAGTACTCCAGCCCGATCGGCCCGGTGTAGCCCGCGGCCCGCAGCAGCGCCAGGCTGGCGGGCCAGTCGATGGCGCCGCTGCCCGGCTGCCCGCGGCCGGGAGAGTCGGCGACCTGCACGTAATCGATCAGGTCACCGGCGCGGGCCAGCTCGGCCGCCGGGTCCTCGCCTTCGGTGACCGAGTGGTACAGGTCGTACAGGATGCCGAACGCGCTGGAGTTCACGCCCCGCGCCACGGTGACGGCGTCCGCGGTGCGGTCCAGGAGCGCGCCGGGATGGTCGACCCGGGTGTTGACCGGCTCGAGGATGAGCTTGACGCCCGAGCCCTGGGTGCGCTCGGCGGCCTGGGAGAAGACGTCGATGAGCCGTTCCAGGTTCTGCGCTCGCTTGGCGCCCGGGAAGCCGACCCCGGAGCCGAGTACGATGCGTGGCGCACCGAGCACCTGCGCGTTCTCGACGCCGCGGGCCAGGCCGTCGAAGAAGGGCCCGAGGCCGGTGCCGGGGAGGGTGAAGTTGGTCCGGGGCTCGGCCAGCACGGAGGTCAGGCTCACGCCGGTGTCAGATAGCGCCTTGGCCAGGTCCTGGACATCCTTGTCCAGGGTGCCCCACATCTCCACCGCGTCGAAACCCGCGGCGGCTGCGGCACGCACCCGGGCGGCCGGGTCGGTCCCGGCGTCGGTGAAGAGCACTTCGATGTTGGGTGAGAGCTGGTACATGGTGGTCCTGTCTGCTTGGCGGGGAGTGGTTACAGCCGGGTCCCGGTCATGTGCCGAGCCCCAGCACGTGACGGGCGTAGTACCCGTTGAGCATGACGCTGCGGGCCGGGTTCGGCGTTTGCTCGCTCTCGAACACGAGCCAGCCGGGGTAGCCGTCCGCCCGCAGCTCGCTCAGCAGCGCCGGGAAGTCAACCAGGCCGCCGGGAGTGCCGCATTCATAGAACCAGCGCTCGACCCCTTGCTCACCGCCCGCGGTGAGCATGGCCGCCTCGGCGTGCGCCCGCAGGCGCTCACCGGTCTCGTCGGCGTGCCGCGTGTCCTTCAGGTGCAGGTGGTCGACCCGGTCCCGGTGCCGGCGGTAAACGGCGACCGGGTCCAGCCCGGCCACGGTCAGCTCGGCGGTATCGAGGGTCAGCCCGACCAGGGCCGGGTCGGTGGCCTCGAGCAGGGCGTCGAGCGTCTTGGCGTCGGCCGCGGCACTGAGGCAGTCCACGTGCAGCGAGACCCCGACACCCACGCCGGCCGTGGCCGCCCCGACCCGGTTCCAGCCTTCCGCCGCCGTGGCGGCGGCGTCCGCGCCTAGCTCACTCACCTGCCAGGCGGACGGCAGCGCCCGGACCACGAGGCGCGACCCGCCCGCCGCGGCCAGGAACTCGGCGAACGGCTTCACGGTCTCGGTGATCGCCTGGTGCTCTCCAGCGTCGAGGATTGAACGGCCTGGCGACAGCTCTTCCCCGATGGGCTCGCCCGGATCGAAGTACCAGCTGCACACCGCCGCAATGCCGATCTGCTGCAGCAGGCCGGTAAACGCGCCGGCCGAACCGTAGTTCGCCGCGATCGAGGCGGGGCGGCCAAGAGGGTCCCAGCGCCCGCTCCCGGCCCGGAGCTCGATCCCGGTGAATCCGCATGCCGCGATGACCTTGGCCGCCCGCACGTGCTGCTCGCGTCGGGTGAAGTCGTCGAAGTTCGGCTTCCACTGGCTGATGGCGTAGCCCAGACGCATCTTCGGCGTCATGAGTAGATCTCCGCCAGGACCCGCTGGGCGTACCACATGGACAGCGCGGTGCTCTCCGCGTAGTCGCCGCCGATGTTGGCCTTGTCATGCTCGACCGTGACCCAGCCGCTGTATCCGTGCTCCTTCAGCGCGAGCATCAGCCGCGGGAAGTCGACCAGGCCTGCCTCGGTGCCCATCTCGTAGAACCACCGGTCGGTCTGCGGCGCCATCAGCTCCGCGTCGGGCCGGCTCGCGTACGCCCCGGAGGTGTCCACCTGGCGGGTGTCCTTGAAGTGGAAGCCGGAGACGCGGTCGTGCAGCTTCAGGTAGAGCTCGACCGGGTCGATTCCGGCGATGCAGTGCTGGGCGGTGTCGCAGAAGAAGCTGACGTACCGGGGGTCGGTCCATTCGTAGAAGCTCAGGATGTCCTCCAGCGTGCGGATGGCGCAGAAGAACTCGTGGTGACCGGTGGTCTGCACGCCGAAGCCGGAACTCATCTCGCCGACCCGGTTCCAGCATTCCGCCGCGGCCTTGATCGTGTCCTTGGTGACCGGGGCGTTGTCCGGATACAGGCTGGCCGGCATGACGATGAGGTTCTCGATCTGCAGGTCCTCCCACATGCCGAGCATCCGCCGCGTGCTCTCCACGATCTCGTCGTGGGTCTCCCGGACGTGCGGGTCGGCGACCCGCGGGTCGTACATGATGCCGCGGAACAGGTTGACGATCTTGGCGATGCCGTGGTCCTGCAGGTACTCCTGGTACTTCCCGATCGAGCCGAACATCTGGGTGAGGCCGTAGATCTGGAAGTCGAACATGTCCAGGCCCTCGAAGCCGACCGCGCTGATCTGCCGGACGAAGTCGTCCATGAGCCGCCGCGACCCGTATTGCGTCATCGGGCCGCGCGGCGTATCGGCCCGCCAGTGATCCATGTAGCTCCAGCGCAGCGCGCTCATGGCGGTGTGCTCCTTCCGTCAGGCTGCCGGTAAAACAATATTCAAAATAATGATTATGAATCAAGGCGGACCGCTGCCTGCGGTCAGCCGGAGGGCGGGGTCAGGGCGTCTGCGGGCTGGGGTTCGTCAGGTAGGTGGTGATCATCTCGGTGAGATCGGCGAGGATGATGTCCCAGTCACCCTCGCCGCTGGCGGTTGGCTCGGTGCCCAGGCCGAGCCAGCGGGCCAGCACGCTGTAGACGACGGTGCAGCTCCAGGCCACCGCGTGGTCCGGATCCGGGTGGCTGATGTCCTCACGCCGGGTGAGCAGGGCCGCGCAGAAGTAGTCGACCGTCTGGAAGTGCAGCGCTTTGCCGGTCTTCGCAATGACCGGGTCCTGGCTGGCCCGGGTCATGAAGGCGTCCAGGATCGGCGCGTAGTCCCGCAGAAGCACGGCGAGTTCGGCGATGACCCGGGCGACCGCGCCAGAGAACGGCTCGCCGGCCGGCGGCTCGGCGCCGAACGTCTCCTCAGTCTCCTGGCCCATACGGGCCATCTCCCGGGCATGGGCGAACCGCAGCAGGTCATCTTTGCTGTCGACCCGGGTGTAAATGGAACCGGTGGAAACGCCGGCGCGCTCGGCCACCTCGACCAGGGTGAAGGCGTCCGAGCCGCGCTCGACCAGCAGCGAGATCGCGGCGTCCACGGCCTTGTCGAAGGACCTCCGGCTGCGCTCCTGCTTCGGCGCGCGGACATAGTCGCCGGTGTTGGGCACCTCTGCGTCGTAGGCAAGCGGGTTGGCGGTCATAGCGAAACCTCAAGTGTGTGAGTCACGTCGGCGGCGGAGCGGCTGACCAGGACATGGTGCCTACCGGGGATCACCGACCAGTCTGAGGCAACGACGTCCCATCGCGCGAATTCCCGTTCGCCGACAGGCACGGTCACCACTGCGGTCTCTCCCGGGCCGGCCGTCACGGCGGCGAAGCCGGCCAGCCGTGCGTCGGCTTCACCGGGACCGCGCACGTACACCTGCACGACCTCACGGCCAGGCCGTCCGCCGGTATTGGTCACCGAGACGGTGACCTCGACGTGCCGGTCCGGCGCGGCCCCGGCCAGCCGCAGCTCAGCCGCCTCGTGCCTCCAGGTCGTGTACCCGAGACCGTGACCGAACGCGAACCGGGGCACGGTACCGGATCGCTGCAGGTGACGGTAGCCGGCCGGCTCGGTGGCGGTGTAGTCCAGCGACAGATCCGCGTCGAGCCGCTGCCCCCAGGCGGGCCGGTCCTCGTCGCGTCGCGGGATCGTCACCGGCAGCCGCCCGGCGGGTTCATCGTCGCCGGCCAGCACCCGGGCCAGCGCGGCGCCGAAGCCCTGACCCGGCAGCCATGTATAGAGCAGGGCCGCGACGTCGTCGGCCCACGGCGCGTCCACCGGGCGGCCCGCGTTGATCACCACGGCCGTGCGCGGGTTGACCGCGGCTACGCGACGCAACAGCTCCACCTGGGCCGCGGGCAGCGCTGACGAGGGCAGATCGCGGCTTTCCCGTGAGGTCATCAGCTCATCGCCGACGATGAGGATCACGGCGTCAGCAGATTCCGCCGCCCGTTCGGCCTGTTGTAGTGCGTCGGTGACCGGTGGCGGCAGGCAGGTGACGGTCAGCGCCCGTACCCGCGTGCCTTCGGCGTGCATCTCGGCGACGACCGTGACCGGCACCCCCGCGGTCAGCTCGATCCCGGCGGGTGAGGTATCCGCCCGGGCGACCGTGCCCATGACGTCTTCCGGCGCGGGCGCCGGCCGGCTCAGCAGGATCCGGCCGTCGACAGACAGGGTGACCTCGCCGGTGCCGCCCGCGGCCAGTACGTGGTGGCCCGTCTGCCCGGGGGTGAATACCGCGGTGAGCCGCATCGATCCGGATTCGGTGGTGGGCCCGAGGCCGGGCACGGCCCCGAACCAGACGAAGGCGCTGTCGCGGCGGACCTCGGTCAGCACCCGGCCGTCGCCGGCCTGGTGCTCCAGCAGCACCCCGGGCCGGCCATCCGGGGTGGTGACCGGGAAGGCCGCGAGGGTTTCCGGGGTGTCCTGGGGGACGCCTGGCTCGTAGACCACCTCACCGCCGGCGGTAGTGAAACGGTCGCGGATGGCCTGCCAGGGCGTGGCGATGTGCCCGGCCGGCCGGACCCGGCCGAAGGTGGCGCCCTGGTAGCAGGGACGCGCGGCGTTGGGGCCGATGACCGCGATCCGCCGCGAACGCTCAGGCCGCAGCGGCAGCATGCCCTCGTTGCGGACCAGGGTGAAGGAAGCGGCGGCCGCGTTCGTCAGCACGCCGGGAGCCTTCCCGGCCGGGACGTGCTCTTCCGGCGCGGCGGTCCGGTCATGACCGGCCAGCGCGCCGGTCCGGCGGGCCAGCCGGAGCAGCCGCAGGACGGCGTCGTCCACCCGGTCCTGCGGCACCTGGCCGGCGGCGACGGCCTCGGCGAGCCGCGCGCCGAGGTAGATGGCTGGGCCGGGCATCTCGAGGTCGAGCCCGGCCAGGGCCGGGGCCACGGTCTGCTTCAGCGCGAAATAGTCCGAGACCACCAGCCCGTCCCAGCCCCATTCGGCCTTGAGGATGGCGAGCAGGCCGGCCTGCTCGGTGCACGGTATCCCGTTGAGCCGGTTGTAGGCGGCCATCACCATCCAGGCGCCGGCTTTCAGCACCAGCTCGAATGGGCGCAGGTAGACCTCGCGCAGGGTGGCCTCGTCGACGGTGGCGCTCATCCGCTGACGTTCGGTCTCGGTGTCGTTGCACACCAGGTGCTTCGGGCAGGCAGCGACCCCCTGGCTCTGCACGCCGCGGACGAAGCCGGCCGCGAGCGTCCCGGTCAGCAGCGGGTCCTCCGACCACATCTCGAACGACCGGCCGGACAGGCCGGTTCGCAGCAGGTTGAGGTTCGGTGCGTAGACGCCATGAAAGCCGCGCCGGGCCGCTTCCGAGCCCAGCGCCTGGCCGACCGCGCGGACCACATCGGCGTCCCAGGTAGCGGCCAGGGCAATACCGCCCGGCAGGAGCAGCGCTGTCTCGCGCTCGTCGAAGGTGTGGCTGACCAGGCCTAGTGGCCCGTCACCCAGGATCATGGGCGACAGCCCGATCGACGGCTCGGGCACGGTTGCCCAGGGCAGCTCCCCCGCAGTCAGCGCGGCCCGCTGCTTCGGGTCGAGCCTGCTCAGGGTGGCCCGCAGCTCGGTGTCCTCCGTCATCGGCCTTCCTCGGTTTGGGATGCCCCGGCTGTTGATGACCCGGCCCGGGACAAGCGGTCACCGGCGGCCTGGGCCCCGGCGAGCATCCGGTCCAGGCTGGCCCGAAGCCGGGCCGGGCGCTCGGTCCCGGTAAACCCCATCAGGTGCAGGACCAGCAGCACCCGGCCGCCGGGCTGGCGCACCGGGACGTGCATCGACGTCACGTCGGTCAGCTCCTCCACCGGCCGGTGCAGCCCGGGTTCGGGTCCGCGCTGCTGCATGGCCACGAGCCAGTCCGCCACGACCGCTGGGTCGTGAGTGCCGGTGATCACCCGCCCGAACCGCTCGGCCGCCTCCTGGCCGGTGGTGATCCCGTAGCCCAGGGCGCGCACTGCGGCTAGCTCCCCCTCGGCCAGCGCCCGGTCGGCGGCGCCGGCCAGTACGTGACCCCGGGTCAGCCAGGCCTGCTGCTCGGCCTCGGTTGCCCATGCGACGAAGACCGGGCCGAATGGCGCGGCGAGCGGAAAGGTGCACCCGACCCTGGTCGTGCTGCGCCGCGCGGCCCCGCCGATCCCGGCCGCGGCCAGCACCACGATTGAGTCGTCCATCGGCGCGGTGACCAGGCACTCCAGCCCCAGTTCGGACGAGATCGCCTCTGCTTCCGGGCGGACCAGGTCGGCCAGTCGCAACAATGCGCCGAGTCCCTCTCCCTCGGCCTGGACCGAGGGCAGCAGTGGAGCCCCGTAGCCGCCGCGCAGGAACAGCAGCGGCAGGGCCGCTTCCCCGGCGACGTCTACGTCCCGGACGGCACCGAGCACCACGTCGTGGTCGCCCGCGGGCAGCACCGCCTCGATGTCACAGTCGATCCACAGCACGGCGCCGTCCACCCGGGGGATCCCGGAGCCGTCTGGCGAGATCGTATGAACGCTGAACCGGTCCGGCGACTTCGTCGCGAACGCCCGGCAGACCTGGCCCTGATCCGCGCCCAGCACATTGACGCAGAAGCGTCCGGCCTCCCGGATGGCGGGCCACGACGTGCTTGAGCGGCTGGGCAGAAAGCCGACCAGCGGAGGTTCCAGCGACACGGACGTGAACGTGCCCACCACCATGCCGACCGGGGTGCCGTCGGACTGGCACGCAGTGATCACCGCCACGCCGGTGGGGTAATGCCCCATCGCCCAGCGGAAATCCGCCGCGGCCAGTGGCGACGGACGCTGCAGATCGGTTGGCCCGGGCATGACCGTCCTCCCAGATAAAATTCAAAATGTTGATTCTGATATGAGAATAGGCTGGTGCCCGCGTCGCCGTCAAGGCGCCCCCTCCGCGCCGGCCGCGGCCGGCCGGGCGACCCCCTTGACAGCAGCCAAAACTAGAATCATCATGCTGATAATGATTTTTCATCCTGCATCCCCGGGAGCTCATCCATGCGTTTTTCGGTTTTCCTGACTGCCCGCTCCACCGGCCCGGACGAGGACCGCCAGGTCATGCTGGAGATGGCCGACCATGCGGTGGAGGCGGACAAGCTCGGCTTCGCGGCTGTCTTCCTCCCGGACCACCACTTCACCGGCTACGCGCCGCCCGCGAGCGACCCGATGATGTTCGCTTCTTACCTGGCGGCCAAGCTTCAGCAGGCTTACCTGGGTTTTTCTGTCCAGACCGTGCCGCTGCATCACCCGGTCCGCTTCGCCGAACGGCTCGCCCTGCTTGACCAGCTGACCAGCGGCCGGATGCTGGTGGGGGTGGGCAGCGGCACTACGCCGGAAGAGTCGATCGGCTTCGGCATCAACTTCCAGGACACCTCCGGAATCTCGCAGGAGAACCTGGCCATCGTCGAGCAGCTCTGGGCCAAGCGCCCCGGCGACGACCCGGTCGTCTTCGATACCGGCCACTACCAGGGCGCGGTGGTGTCGCGTATCGTGCCCGAGCCATACACCAGGCCGGTCCCGCGGATGATGTCGGTGGCGCTGCGCCCCTCCAGCGTCGAGCGGGCCGCCGCCAAGGCCCAGCCCGCGTTCATCCACGCCTTCACCCCGCCGGACATCGGCCCGCCCGACCCGTTCGCGCACTTCTGTCGGCACTTCACGGCCTACCGGTCCGCGCTCGAGGCCGCCGGGCACCCGGACGAGGTGGTCCGGGACTGCCTGTCCTGGACCACGCGGACCTATCAGTTCGTGCACCTGGCCAATACCGACGAGCAGGCCCGCGAGGAACTGGAGTACCTGCTCGGCCGGTACCAGGAATGCATCGAGCGCGAGCACGTGGCCAACAAGGAGGCCGAGAAGATCAGCGGCGTCGAGCTGCACGAGGCGCCCGACGCACGCAGCGAGGGCTACATCCGCACCTGGTGCCTGTACGGCAGCCCGGAGACCGTGGCGGAACAGCTGCGGGCCTACGCCGGCCTCGGGGTCGGCAACGTGCTGGGCAGCTTCACCGGCGGCCCGCTGGACGAGCGCCGCCGGAAGCTGACCGAGCAGGCCATGACCCTGTTCGCCAACGACGTGATGCCGCGGTTCAGCTGAGCGCCAGCCAGGCCCGGGTGGCCCGGACCGCCGGCCCGGCATCGACCGGGCCGATACCCCCTATCAGGGATGCCGCCTTCCGCAACCTAGCCAAACATATCAAAATCAGAATGTTGACTCTGATTTACGTCAACGACACAATTAGGCAACACCGCACTTACCGGGCAAAGAGCCCCACCTCCGTCCCCAGGAGAACATCATGATCAACAACGCTAAAAGACGGCTCCGGTGGGCTGCGACCGGAGCGGTCGTCGTGCTCGCCGGGGTCTCCGCCACGGCCTGCTCCTCGTCCAGCAGCGGCTCGGGATCGGGCCAGGAACCGCAGACGATCACGTTCGCCATCAACAACGCCTCCGGCACCGAGACCTACTTCCAGAACGCGGCCAAGACCTACGAGCAGGCCCATCCCGGCGTCAAGATCACCATCCAGCAGCTGCCGGCCGAGAGCTATCCCCAGGCGATCACCACACGGCTTCAGGGTGGCAACGCACCGGACGTCTTCGAGGCCGAGTCCGGCTCCGGCCAGACCGACTCGATCCAGCCCTTCGCCAAGGCGGGACTGCTGCTGCCGCTGACCGACCCCGCGCTCAAGACGGAACTGGAGCCGGCCGGGCTCAGCCAGTTCCAGTACAACGGCAAGATCTACGCGGTATCGCTCGGCAGCGCCGTCAACGGCATCGTCTACAACGACGCGATGGCCAAGGCGTCCGGCGTCACCCTCACGGCCGGCTCGACGTTCTCCAACGTCTTGCAGGGCTGCGCGACCGCCAAGTCCAAGGGCAAGTCGCTGTTCGGCCTGGCCGGCTCGGTCCCGCAGAACACCGGGATCCTCGCCCTGGAGATCGCCACCTCGGCCGTGTACGGGTCAGACCCGAACTGGGACGCGCAGCGCACGGCCAATAAGGTCACGTTCGCCGGCACGCCCGGCTGGACCACGACCCTGAACTCCGTCGTCCAGCTGTACAAGGCGGGCTGCTTCCAGGCTGGAGCCCAGAGCGCGGGGTTCGACGCCCTCACCAACGGCTCTAGCCGGGGCCAGCTGTTCGGGTTCTTCGCCCCCAGCGGCGCGGCCCACGACATCAACGCCGCCTCGGGCGGCCACGTCAGCCTCGTCGCCCTGCCCTTCCCCGCGCCGTCCGGCCAGACATGGGCGTCGGTGAGCTCCGACGTCAGCATGGCGGGCAGCGCCCACACCAAGAGCCCGAAGCTCGTCGCCAGCTTCCTTTCCTACCTGGCCAGCCCGGCCGGGCAGAAGATCCTGGCCAGTGGCTCCGGCTACTTCCCGGTGGGAACGACCGACGTCAGCGCTCTCTCCGCGCCGTACAAGCCGGTCGCCTCGATGATCACCAGCAGGCAGTACCGCAACTTCCCCACCATCGACTGGCCGAACGGCAAGGTCTACACCGACCTCGGCAACGGCGTGCAGGGGCTGCTGACCGGGCAGACGACGGTCAAGCAGGTGCTGCAGCAGATGGACTCCGACTGGGCCACCCCCTGACGGCCCGGTTAACCGCACGAAAGGCTTACCACAATGTCAGTGACGAGCAGCCCTGCTGCGCCGACCATCTCCAAGCGCGAGCCGGCCACGCGTGGCAGGGCCGCCCGTCGCGGGCTCGTGCACTACGGCTACTGGTGGTGGATCCTTCCCGCCCTGGTGCTGTCCGGGACCGTGATCTATCTCGCGACCGCGGCCGGAGCGTTCTACGCCTTCACTAACTGGTCCGGGATCGGGCCGTTCAGCTTCGTGGGCGTCTCGAACTTCGTCAAGATATTCCAGACCGCCCAGCTGCTCCAGTCGCTCACCAACACGGTGCTGCTGGCCGTCGGGTTCGTGGTGTTCACCAACTTTATCGGTCTGGGCTTCGCGCTCGCGCTCAACCGGACCCTCAAGACCCGTTACCTGCTGCGCACGCTCATCTTCATGCCCGTGGTGCTCAGCCCGGTCGCGGTCTCGTTCGTCTGGAAGTTCATCTTCGCCTACAACGGGCCGCTGAACGAGATCCTGGGTGACGTCGGGCTCGCCTCGCTGCGCCACGACTGGCTGGCCCAGCCCAAGCTCGCGCTCGGCTGCGTCCTGGTCGTCATGGTGTGGCAGAGCATCGGGTTCGTCTCGGTTGTGTACCTGGCCGGCCTGGCCACCGTCCAGGTCGAGCTGGAAGAGGCCGCGGCCATCGACGGGGCGGGGCTGTGGCACCGGTTCCGGCGCATCACGCTGCCGCTGATCCAGCCGTCCCTGGCCATCGCCACGACGCTGACCCTGATCCAGGGCCTGCGGGTGTTCGACCAGGTCATGGCCCTGACCGGGGGTGGCCCGGACAACGCCACCCAGACTCTGGCCACCCAGATCTACCAGCAGACCTTCACCTATCAGGAGTTCGGCTTCGGCGCCGCGATGGCCCTGCTGCTGTCCGTATTCATCCTCGTCTTCACCATCGCCCAGCTGATGCTGACGCGAGACCGCACCTAGGAGCCGGCACCGTGTTCCGCTACACCAAGCGCACCCTCGTCCTGGAAATCGTTACCATCGTGGCCTGTTTGGCCCTGCTGGCACCGTTCTGGATCCTGCTCGCCGGGGCGTTCAAGTCCGGCAGCCAGATCCTGACCACCTCGTCGTTCGCCCCGCCGACGCACCCGACGCTGAGCAACTTCACCACGCTGCTGTCCCCCTCGGGCAGCCAGTCAGGGAACATCTGGCAGGGGCTGCTGTCCAGTGTCCTGATCACCGCCGGGAGCATCATCGCCCTGGTCACCCTGGGCTCGCTGGCCGCCTACGTGCTGGCCCGCAGCACCCGGGCCTGGAGCAACCGCGTGTACTACCTGTTCCTCGGCGCGATCGTGCTGCCTACCCAGCTCGGCACGCTGCCGCTGTACATCGGCGCCCGGCATCTGGGGCTGGTCGGCAACTTCTGGGGCATGATCGTGGTCTACACCGGCTTCCTGCTGCCGCTGTCGGTGTTCCTGTACGCCGGGTTCTACCGGCGGCTTCCGCGAGATTATGAGGAAGCGGCCAGCATCGACGGCGCATCCCGGTTCAAGGTCTTCGTCCGGGTGGTGTTCCCGCTGATGTCCCCGGCGACCGGATCGGTGGCCATCCTGGCCGGGCTGATCGTGTGGAACGACTTCTTCACCGCGCTGATCTTCCTGAACGGCTCCCGGTGGCAGACCCTGCCGGTGGTCATGTACAACTACGTCGGCTCGCTGGTCTCGCAGTGGAACCTGATCTTCGCCGTCGTCCTCATCTCCATGGTCCCGATCCTGGTGTTCTACGTCTTCACCCAGAAGCGGTTCATCCAGGCCTACGCCGGCGGCCTGAAGGGCTGAGATGAACCCCGACTGTGATGTGGTGATCGTCGGCAGCGGGCTGATCGGCTGCGCCTATGCCCGGATTCTGGCCGAACGGGCACCGCACCTGCGCATCCGTATGCTCGAAGCCGGCCCCCGGCTGACGGGCGTCCCCGGTGTCAACGTCCGCAACGAGACCGACGCCCGGCGGGCGCGGTACCAGCTGACCTCCGAGGGCCGCGAGGCCGCCACCGACCCGGACCACCGCGCCGAGTACTCCGCGCGGCCGGGCACCCACCGGGTCCGGCGGCGGGAGCCCGGCTCGGCCGACCAGGACGGCATGCCGGACGCCTCGGCGTCGACCAACGTCGGCGGCATGGGCGCGCACTGGACCTGTGCCTGCCCGTCGCCGTATGGCAGCGAGCGCATCGGATTTATCTCCGGCGCCGAGTGGGCCGAGCTGGAGGCCGAGGCGGGCCGGCTGCTGCACGTCACTACCGAGGGGTTCGAGCCCACCACCGGGACCCGCGCCACCCTGGCCGGCCTGGCGGCGGCTTTCGATGCCGGCCGGCCACCCGGCCGGGGCGTGCAGCCCATGCCGCTGGCCTGCACGCCACGGCCG
>JBAPYC010000205.1:0-7682 GCA_049284535.1 Streptosporangiaceae bacterium | reverse complement strand
GTTCGGCACGGGGCGGTCCGGCGGTGGGGGCAACGACGGCCCCTCGCACACCCTGGTGGTCGACCGGGAGGAAGGCAGGCGGCACCGCGGTGGGCGGGACCGCGGTGGGCGGGACCGCGGTGGGCGGGACCGCGGTGGGCGGGAGCCGTTCCTGCAGCGGTGGCTGTTCAGCTCGCGGCTGCTGCTCGTGGTGCTGGTCGTCATGCTGTGCGCCGGGCTGGGGCTGGGTGGCTGGTACTTCTTCGCGGGCCGGTACGTCCGGGTGCCCTCGGTGAGCGGGTACAGCGTCACCGTGGCCGCGACCGCGCTGAAGAACGACGGCCTGACCGTCCGCACCGGCGGCCAGGTGCACAGCAACTCGGTGGCCAAGGGCCTGGTGGTCGCCAGCAGGCCGTCCGGCCGGGTGGCCAAGGGCACTACCGTCAGGCTGCTGACCTCAGCCGGGCCGTTCACCTCGGTGGTGCCCAAGGTGGCGGGCGACACGCTCAGCGCGGCCCAGGCCGCGCTGCAGCGCGTGCACTTGTCCGCTACCACCCAGAAGGTCGGCTCGACCGCGCCCGTCGGCTCGGTCGTCGGGACCGACCCGGCCGCGGGCACCTCCTGGCCGCAGACCAAGACGGTTGCCATCCAGGTCTCGGCCGGCCCGGCGCTGCCGAACTTCGTCGGGCAGAACATCGCGACCGCTGAGCAGTGGGCCGCCCAGTACCAGATCACCCTGCAACAACAGCAGGACACCACCAGCCAGCAGGCCCAGGGCATCATCACCGCCCAGAACCCGGCGCCAAACTCGACCGTGCAGGCCGGCCAGACCGTCGTCGTCAACGTGTCGACGGGCCCGCAACAGGTGAACGTGCCGAGCACGGACGGCATGAACGTGCAGCAGGCGACCCAGACGCTGCAGAGCGCCGGGTTCAACGTCCAGGTCAACAAGGACGGGCCGCTGGACAACGTGTACAACTACACCCCGTCCGGCCAGGTGGCCCCCGGCAGCACCATCACCCTCTACGTTGGCTGGTGATCCGGCGGCGCCACCGGTCGGCTCGCACGTCGACGTCGCAGGCGCTCTGGCATCTGTGGGGCTGGCCTACGCGGACGGCATCGGCGCCGAGGCGATCCAGGTGTTCGTGTCCAACCCCCGGGCCTGGTCGCCGCCACCGGCCGAAGAGACCGAGGCACAGGTCCTGGCCAGGCGGGCCGCCCAGGCCGGGCTGCCGGTGTTCGTGCATGCCCCGTACCTGGTCAACCTTGGGATCCGGAGACGAGCGGACCGCGGCTCTGTCGGCCGAGACGGTCGGGCTCACCCTGGACCGGGCGGCCCGGATCGGCGCCCGCGGGGTGGTGGTGCACGCCGGCTCGGCGTCCGGCTGGGATCGCGAGAGCGCCCTGCGCCAGGTGGCCGACCTCCTGCTGCCGCTGCTGGACAAGCTGGGCGATGACGATCCAGGCCTGCTGATCGAGCCGATGGCCGGGGCTGGGCAGGGGCTGTGCGCGCAGATGAGCGACCTGGGCCCGTATCTGGAGGCGCTCGAACGGCACCCGCGGGCCGGCGTCTGCCTGGATACCTGTCACGCCTTCGCGGCCGGGCACGACCTGGCCGCCCCGGGGGGCGTCGACGCTACCCTGGCCGAGCTGGCCCAGGCGGCCGGCCCCGGCCGGGTGCAGCTGGTGCACGCGAACGACTCCGGCCACCCGTGCGGGTCCCGGCGGGACCGGCACGCGGCCATCGGCGCCGGGTTCATCGGGCTCGAGCCGTTCCGGGCCCTGCTGCGTCATCCGCTGCTGGCGGCGGCACCGTTCGTGGTCGAGACCCCGAAGGCCGGGCAGCCCGGCGACGTGGCCGCACTGAAGCGGCTGCGCTGAAGCGGCTGTGCCGAAGCGGCTGCGCTGAAGCGTCTGCGCTGGGGCGCCGCTCCCCTCTTGACGGCATGCGCTACCATCAGGTCCATGCGTCAGCAGTTCTGGTTTTTTGGCTACCAGCCCGGGTTCGGGTCGGTCGCCAGCCAGGTCTTGCGCTGACGGAAGCGACTTAACGAAACCCCGGGCCCGGGCGGCCCGGGGTTTTTTTATGACTGGAGGCAGGGAGCATGGTCGTGGTGATGACAGCGGAGGCCGGAGAGACGGAAATCGACGGCGTCGTCGAGCGGGTACGCGGGGCGGGCGGCGACGCCTTTGTCAGCCGGGGCATGTCCCGCACCATCGTGGGCCTGGTCGGGGACGTCGATCGCCTGGAGACGCTGAACCTGCGCGGCATGCCAGGAGTCAGCGACGTGGTGCCCATCACCGCGCCCTACAAGCTGGTGAGCCGGGAGCATCACCGGGAGCGTTCGGTCATCCGGGTGGGCGGCGTGCCGATCGGGCCGGACACGCTGACCGTCATCGCCGGGCCGTGCGCGGTCGAGACCGCCGAGCAGACCCTGGCATCCGCGCTGATGGCCCGGGCGGCGGGTGCGTCGCTGCTACGTGGCGGCGCGTACAAGCCGCGCAGCTCACCGTACGCATTCCAGGGTCTTGGCGAGACCGGGCTGAAGATCCTGGCGGAGGTGCGCCAGGCGACCGGCCTGCCGATCGTGACCGAGGTGGTGGATCCGGGTGACGTGGACCTGGTGGCCAGCTACGCGGACATGCTGCAGGTCGGCACCAGGAACATGCAGAACTTCCCGCTGCTGCAGGCGGTCGGCGGCGTGGGAAAGCCGGTCATGCTCAAGCGCGGCATGAACGCCACCATCGAGGAATGGCTGATGGCGGCCGAGTACATCGCCCAGCGCGGCAACCTGGACATCGTGCTGTGCGAGCGGGGCATCCGCACCTTCGAGAAAGCCACCCGGAACACCCTGGACATCAGCGCGGTGCCGGTCGCGCAGCGGCTGTCGCACCTGCCGGTGATCGTGGACCCTAGTCATTCCGGCGGCCGGCGCGACCTGGTCCTGCCGCTGTCCCGGGCCGCGATCGCGGTCGGCGCGGACGGCATCATCGTGGACGTCCACCCCCACCCGGAGAGCGCGCTGTGCGACGGCCCGCAGGCCCTGGTGGAATCCGACCTGCGCGAGCTGGCCAGCGTGGCCGCCCACCTGTCGCCGCTGGTCGGCCGGACCCTGACTCCCGCCCCGGCGGCTCCGAAAGAACCCGTCCTGAGCTGAGCGATGAATCCCGCCGTCCGCGGACGTCTGCCCACGGAAGGCGCGAGCCACCGAAGGCGCAGCGGAAGGAGACGCATGACGAACGGGCTGACGGCGGAAGGCACCGCGGCACTGGACGCCGCGCTGGCGCGGCACGTCGCCCACGGCGAGGTCGCCGGGCTGGTGGCGCTCGTGGCCCGGGGCGAGAACGTGCACATCTCGGCGATCGGGCACAAGGCCCTCGGCGACCCCGAGCCCATCGGGCGCGACGCCATCTTCCGGATCGCGTCGATGACCAAGCCGATCGCGGGCGTGGCCGCGATGCTGCTCATCGAGGACGGGGCGATGGCGCTCGGCGATCCGGTCGCGCGCTGGCTGCCCGAGCTGGCCGAGCCCCGGGTCCTGCGGACCCCGGAATCCGGCCTGGACGACACCGTGCCGGCGCGCAGGCCGATCACCGTCGAGGACGTGCTGTCGTTCCACCTGGGCTTCGGCTCGATCATGACCCCGGGGCCCCACCCGGTCATGCTGGCCGAGAACAAGCTGGGCCTGGCGACGCTCGGGCCGCCCTGGCCGCCGCCCGACCTCACGCCAGACGAATGGATCGCCGGGCTCGCCAGCCTGCCACTGCTTGACCAGCCCGGGGAGAACTGGCGTTACAACACCGGCGCGACCGTGGCCGGCGTGCTGATCGAGCGGGTCGCGGGCGCACCGCTGGCCCAGGTGCTCCAGCAGCGGATCTTCGCGCCACTCGGCATGGCCGACACCGGCTTCTACGTGCCGGAGGACAAGCTGGCCCGGTTCACCACGTTCTATGCGCCGAACGGGCCGGGCGGCAGCTTGCGCGTGATCGATGAGCCCCGCGGCTGGTACTCGGCCCCGCCTAAGCTGCCCGACGCGTCCAGCTGGCTAGTATCCACCGTCGATGACCTGCACAAGTTCGCCGCCATGCTGAGCGGCGGTGACCTGCTCTCGCCCGGGTCGGTCCGGGAGATGACCCGCGACCGGATGACCGCCCGGGAACGCGCCGCCAACCAGATCTTCCTCGGCGACCACAGCGGCTGGGGCCTGATGATATCCGTCCCGGCCGCGGACGGGGCGGCAGGCGTGCCCGGCGGGTACGGCTGGGACGGCGGCTCCGGCACCGCGTGGCGCACCGACCCGGCGACCGGGCTGACCGGGATCCTGCTGACCCAGCGGCAGGCGACCTCGCCGGTGGCGACCGCGCTGGTGACGGACTTCTGGACCCGCGCCTACGCGGCGATCGGCGGCTGAGCCGGCCTGAGGCTGGGCAGGCCGGGCGGGCCGGGCGGGCTAGCGCGTGGCCGGCCGGGCGGGGTGCGTAACAACCGGGGCACGCACCCTGCCCGTTCGGTCTAAGGCCTTTCCTGCCGGTATTCCTGCGCGCTGCGGGCGAGTTCGGTGGCCATGTCCTCGGCGTCCAGCCGGCCCTCGATGCGGTGCAGGTCATCGATCCGGGCGCGGGTCTCGACCCGGCGCGGGGTCAGCAGCGTGCAGCAGTCCTGGTCGGGAAGCTCGGAGATGGCCAGGGTGCCGATGCGGCGCGCCTCGGCCATGATCTCGGTCTTGTCCCAGCCAATCAGGGGACGCAGGATCGGCAGCGGGACGGCGTCGTCCAGAGCGGCGATATTGGCCAGCGTCTGGCTGCTCACCTGGCCGAGCGAATCGCCGGTAACCAGCGCGGTGCTGCCGAGCCGCCGGGCCAGGGCCGCCCCGGTCTTGAGCATCAGCCGCCGCTGCGCCACGATCAGCAGCCGGTCCGCGCCGGAGGAGGCCAGCGCCTGCTGGGCCTTGCCGAACGGCACCACGAACAGCCGCGACTCACCCTGGAACCGGTCCAGCCCGCGGGCCAGCGCGTAGGCCTTGTAGATGGATTCCGGCCCGGTCAGTGGCATGCCGGAGAAGTGCAGGAAGAAGCAGCGCAGGCCGCGGCGCATCATCCGGTAGGCCGCCACCGGCGAGTCGATGCCGCCGGACATGAGGACCACGGCGCGGCCGCTCATCCCCACCGGCAGGCCGCCCACGCCGGGCATGCCCTCGGTGAACACGAACACCTCGTCCTGGTCCACCTCGATGAAGACGACGGTGCCGGGGTTGGACAGGTCGACCCCGAGCCCGTGCGCCTCCTGGATCTCCCGGCCGATCAGCACGCCGAGCTGGCCGGAGTTCAGCGGGAACTGCTTGTCGCGACGGCGCGCACGCACCGCGAACGTCCCGGATGCGCCCTTGGTCAGCGCCATGGCGGCCGAGGCAATGGCCTCCGGCGTCTTGGCGACGCGCAGCGGCAGGCACACCCGGGCAATGCCGGGCACGTCACACATCCGCTCCGCGAGCTGGCGCGCCGCCTGGGTCCAGGCCGCGTCGCCGCGCTGCTCGCCGTCGGCGACGCGGAGCAGGATGACCCCCTCGCGCTGGCGGATGGTGACAGGCAGGTCCAGGCTGCGGACGGCGGCGCGGATGTTGCCGTGCAGGATCTTCTCGAACTGCTGCCGGTTCCGTCCCTTGAGCACGATCTCACCGAGCTTGAGCAGGACGCAGGGCTCGTCGGGTCCGTGCGGGCGGACGTCATCATGCGCGACCGGGAACTGTGTCACGCCCCTAGTCTGCCAGCCGGAAATGCAGATGCAGAGGGATTGGCAATGCTGTTTACCGGGGCTCTTTACCGGGCTCTTTATGGCCGCGCTCATTACGCCGGGCGCTTTACGTCATGAGGGCAGCCGGAGCGGATAACCGGGTGCTAGCCCCAGTGTGCCCGCCGGGGTGCGCCGATAGCGTGGCGGCTGAGCGCACCAGAGGGCGTCTGGATCCGGGAGGCGGCCGAGGGCGCCCCGTCAACGAGCGGGGAGAGACAAGATGAGCATCAGGGATGAAGTCCACGCCGCGGCGGCCGCGCACCAGGACCTTGGGCCGGGTTACGACACGGCGGTGGCCGAAGGACTGGTCGAGCGCATCGGCGAGGAGATCGACAAGCGGATCGACGCCCGGCTGTACGGTCAGCCGCCGTACGCCAATGGGCCGTTCCCGCCGCCGCACCCGTACCCGCCGCCGCCGTCGCGCTGGCACCGCGAGCCGGTGCCCGGGCGGATCGGCTTCGGCGCCGTGGTGCTGGGCCTGGGCTCGATGGGCCTGGGCATCGGGGCCACCGCGGCGGTGCTGCATCCAGGCAATCCGGACGGGCAGGTCAGCGGCGGGGCGACCGTCCTGGTCATCTTGATCTGGCTGGTGATTGCGGCCATCAACGTGTCTTACGCCCGGCACCGGTAGGGTTATTTGTGGCGATCCCCCGAAGGCTGTAGCGTGCGCTCATGAACAGCGACCACGAAGCGGAAATCCGCGCGTCCGTGGCCGCGCATCAGGACCTGGGGTCTGGCTACGACGATGCGGTGGCCGAGGGGCTGGTCGAGCGCATCGGAACTGAAATCGACAAGCGGATCGACGCACGGCTCGGGCAGATCGGGGCGGCCGGGCTGGCCGGCCCGGGCGGGTCGGCTGTGCACCTCGGGCCGGGGACGGCCAACGGGACGCCGGGTCCGTCCGGGGCCGGCGCTGGTCCGTCCGGGGCCGCCGGCGCTGGGGCGGGGAGCCAGGGACAGCAGGCACCGGCCGGGTACTCGGCCTACCAGGGCTATCAGGGCTATCAGGGTCCGGCACTGCCGCCTGGGTACCAGCCGGGACCGCCGCCGGCCCGCCCCGCCCCCATCGTGGGCCATCAGGTGGCGACCGTGGTCACCGCGCTGGGCTCGATCGCCCTGGGCCTGGGGGCCACGTCGATCGTGTCGGGCGCCAGTTCCGGGCCGCGGATCGTCATGACCTTGCTCATCTGGACCGCCATCGCGGTCATCAACATCGTCTACGCCAGGCGGCAGTAACCGGCGCCGAGGTTCGCGGAGCGGCAGAGTGTTCGAGCGCTTCACCGAAAGGGCCAGGCAGGTCATCGTCCTGGCGCAGGACGAAGCCCGCGCGCGCGGGCACGACTGGATCGGCACCGAGCACATCCTGCTCGGGCTGGTCCGGCTAGGAGACGGGGTCGGGCCCAGGGCCCTGCAAGCCGCGGGTATCAGCCCCGACGAGGTGCGCCAGCAGGTCGAGGAGATGGTCCCCCGGGGCGAGGGGGCGCCGTCGGGCCACATCGGGTTCACGCCGCAGGCCAAGAAGGTGCTCGAACTCTCGCTCCGCGAGGCTCTGGAGCTGCACCACCGCTACATCGGCACGGAGCACATCCTGCTCGGCCTGCTGCGCGAGGGCCAGGGCGTGGCCGCCCAGGTGCTGACGCGGCTGGGCGCCGACCTGCAGGGGATGCGCCAGCATGTCGAGCAGCTGCTGAACGGTCCCGGCCGCGGCCAGGGGCCGAACTAGACCGGCCGGCCACCGCCAGGGCCCTGATCACCGCCCGGGCCTGATCACCGCCCGGGGGTCACGGCGCACAGGAGGCGGTTATCGCCCCGCTGCCAGAGCGTGCCGACCTCGGTGAAGCCAGCCGCCTTGAGCGCGTCGACGTGGGTCGCGAGCTGCGTGGACTCCGAGTCGTGGTGCCCGGCGTCGACG
>JBAPYC010000204.1:0-12617 GCA_049284535.1 Streptosporangiaceae bacterium | reverse complement strand
CATCGAATCCCCCGGCGCCTGGCTGACCACGGTCGCCAGCCGCATCTGCCTCAACCTGCTCGGCTCGGCCCGGGCCCGGCGAGAGACCTACGTGGGCGAATGGATCCCCGAGCCGCTGCCTGATCATACGGAGTGGACCGGCGGGCGGCCGGGCGCCACTGTCGACCCGGCCGACCGGGTCACTCTCGACGAGTCGGTCAGCATGGCCTTCCTCGTCGTGCTCGACACGATGACCCCGGCCGAGCGCGTCGCGTTCATCCTGCATGACGTCTTCCGCTACTCCTTCGCCGAGGTGGCCGAGATCACCGGCCGGACCCCGGCGGCATGCCGCCAGCTGGCCTCCTCAGCCCGGCGCCGCTTGCGCGCGTCGCAGGCTCCTGCGGCCCAGTCCGCCCGGCAGGCCGGCATCGTCCGGGACTTCAAGGCGGCCTGGCAGGCCAAGGACATCCGGGCCCTCATCGGTCTCCTCGACCCGGACGCCAGGGCAATCACCGATGGCGGTGGCCTGGTCCGAGCCGCGCTCCGCCCGATCGAAGGCGGCGAGCAGGTCGCGCGCTACCTGGTCGATATCGCAGGCAGGGCACCTAGCCTGACGCTCCTGGAGCGCACGGTCAACGGCCAGCCCGGCCTGGTGGTCCAGCAGGACGGCGTGGTCGTGACGGTATTCGCGTTCGACGTCGCAGGAGACCGGATCAAGCACCTCTGGGCCGTACGCAACCCCGACAAGCTCCGGCCCTGGACCACAGGCTGACGCGCGTCTCGCCACCATCGCGTCGACTCATTGCCGCTCGCAACCCGGCCTTCGCTGCCTTGCCAGGCAAGCTGGGCCATCACGGCCCCGTAATCGAGACGCCCCCATAAACCCGTCTGCCACGAACGTCACGCGCGCCGAGTCGCCAGGTTGCTCGCTTTCCAGGAGAGCGGTTACGTCTGGTGGCAGTCGCTGGGTAACGACCGTCGCGCGCGAGATCCGCCGTTCGGCCCGGTTCCGGGTACTCTGGGCGACCGCCGGTTGAGCCGGGCGGAACCGGCTGATATGGCGCTGCCGCGTATCTCGCCGCTTCGCGAGCCGGATTGATCGCGTCGATCAGCCTGCGGCCTTGCGGCAGGTTGCTCCGGCGCAAGTAGCTGAATTGCCAGAGAGCATGTGAGGCGCCCGCTCAGGTCAGGATTCCAGGTACCGGAGGACTGCCAGCACCCGGCGGTGGTCGGCGTCGGATGGGGGCAGGCCGAGTTTACTGAAGATGTTACCGACGTGCTTTTCGACGGACCGATCGGAAACCACCAGGATCTCGGCGACGGCGGCGTTGGACCGGCCCTCGGCCATCAGCGCGAGCACATCGCGTTCCCTGGGGGTGAGGGCTGTGAGCGCGTCGTTGCGGCGACTGGCGCCCAGCAGTTGCGTCACGAGCTCTGGATCGAGGGCGGTGCCCCCGGCGGCCACCCGGCTAAGAGCTTCGACGAACTCCTCGACGTCGCCGACCCGGTCCTTGAGCAGGTACCCGACACCCCCGGCACCGCCACCGGACGCCGCGCCGAGCAGATCGGCCGTATAGCGGGTCTCGATGTACTGCGAGAACACCAGCACCCCGGTGTGGGGGTGGTCGCGGCGGATGGCGATCGCCGCGCGCACGCCCTCGTCGGTGTAGCCGGGCGGCATCCGCACGTCCACCACGGCGGCGTCCGGACGGTGCTCGGCAACGGCGGCTAGCAGGTCATCGGCGTTGCCGACGGCGGCGACCACCTCGTGGTCACTGTCGGCGAGGATCTCTGCCAGGCCGGCCCGCACTACGGCCGAGTCTTCGGCTATCACAATCCGCATCGCGGCTCCCGTTCGGTCAGGCGTGGGACGGCAGCTCAACGGTGACTGCGGTGGGGCCTCCAGGCGGGCTGCTGATCTGCAGCCTGCCGTCAACCGTCCCGATCCGCTCAGCCAGCCCGGCCAGGCCGCCGCGGGCCTCGACGCGGGCGCCCCCGGAGCCGTCGTCGCTGACCCGGACCCGTAGCAAGCCAGAGACATGGGCTGCCTTCAGCGTGGCATGCCGAGCGCCGCTGTGCTTGGCGACGTTGGCCACAAGCTCGGCGGCGCAGAAGTAGGCGATGGTCTCAATCGCGGCCGACGGTCGCTCGGGCAGGTCCAGGACGAGCTCGACGGGCAGGTCGCTCCGCCCGGCAAGAGTGGTGAGCGCGGCGCCGAGGCCGTGGTCGAGTACGGGGGGGTGGATGCCGCGGGCCAGGTCACGCAGTTCGGTGATGGCCTCCTTGGCGCCGCGGTGGGCGTCGGCGACCAGGTCCAGCACCCGGTCCAGGTCGGTCTGTCCGGTCCCGTCGACCATGCGGCCGAGCTTCTTCATGGCCAGCCCCAGTTTCATGGTGACGGCGACCATCTGCGCCTGCGCTCCGTCGTGCAGGTCACGCTCGATCTGGCGTAGCCTCGCTGCCGAGTCGTCCACCGCATGGGCCCGGGACTGCTCCAGTTCCCGCACCCGCAGGACGCTGTCCTGCTGCAAACGGTAGACGGTCCAGAAAATCAGCACCGCCCCCGCCAGTGGCAACGCTGCCAGCCACGCCAGCGGCCCCAGCTGGGGCACCAAAGCGAGCAGCAGGACGCCAAGCGCGACGTTGAAGATGCCGCAGGCAACCCGCACGCCCACCCACAAACGGGGGCGGCGGTACTCCCACGACCTGACCAGAAACCTCATCAGGACCGACGGCGAGGGAATGACCTTGTCAGCCCGTGCGTCCATCAGCGATGCCTCTCTCGCACCTGCAGGGCCATCGGGCGGGATCCCCAGCAGCAGCCCCGGACGGCGTGCCCGAATTAATCACGGCACACCGGCCGAACCCCGGATAGCGCGGAAGCATCTCCTCCGGGGCGGATCGACCGCTGACCGCGCACCGGGGGAGAGGCCGCCACGTTAGCTGTGGACACTGGCCTGCAACTGGTGAGCGGTCCAGAAGATCAGCACCGCCCCCGCCAGCGGCAGCGCTGCCAGCCCCGCCAGCGGCCCCAGCCAGCGGAGCGAAGCGAGCAGCAGGACGCCAAGCACGACGTTGAAGATGCCGCAGGCAACCCGCACGCCCACCCACAAACTGGGGCGGCGGTATTCCCACGACCTGACCAGAAACCTCATCAGGACCGACCGCGGGGAACGGGCATTGTCATTCTGTGGGTACATCGGAACTCCTCCGGCAAGCTCCGGTGTCCGGCTATTCCGGTCACCTGCACCTGCATCTCCATACTCGCCGCGCGCGAACCCGACATCCACCGTGCGGATACCCGAACCTGAGGTAGTGCTAGCACGGTCCCCGCAGCTCAGCTCCGACGATGGCCGCAGCATGGCAGGTCAGCGGTCCAGATTCGCCACGTCGTGAAAGCGGCCTCCGGAGCCGCATACCTGTCAGCCTGGACCAGGCTGCGGGCTGTCGTTTAAAGCCGCACCGCCGACGTGAGTATCAGCGCAATAACTGGCGGAACTGCGCGCCATCCGAATGTTTCTCGCCAGCTGGATCATAAGCAAAGAATCGGCGGCTGGAGCGTCTTCGAGATCGGTGGGAAGCGCAGCGCAGGTTAGCCCAGTTCGAGGGATAGGCCTGGGGTCGCGATGCTGACCGGGCCGTGGTATCCGGCCGCAGCTGCCGTGCGCGCGGCATGGCGGCTGGTGCCCGGCCACTGGTGGGTCAGGGCCAGGTGCGCCGCGCCGGCCTGGGTGCTCTGCCTACCCGCCTGGACAGGAAGCCCTGCGCGCCTGGCGGGACAGGGCCGACGTAGGTGGCCTCGGCCAACAGCAGGTCCGCGTCGTGCGCCAGGTCGATGACGGCCGCGTCCGGGCCGCTATCCCCGGTATAAGCCAGCACTGCGCCTCCTGCGGCGAGCCGCAGGCCCGCATTGGGCACCCAATGCGGCAGCCGCGCCGTCAGCGGCAGCAGCGCCAGCGCCAGCGCCAGCGCCCGCAGAGTATGGGCCGCTGCTGGGCCTTTACGCGCGGAGTGGGCTGGGCGGCGGGCGTGCTGAGCCTTGAGTGGCGAACCGGGACGCTGGCTTTCCGCATCCCGGAGATCCCCTCCTGGCAGCTGGCACTGGGATCAGGAGCGGCGCTGCTGGGCGTACCCGCCACCGGGCTCAGCGTTGAGGACGCCCGCCCGGCGGTGGGTGCGCAGTCGCAGCGCGAGGCACCTTCAGGTCGATCACGGGCATCCGTCATCGCTGACTGGTGCCACACGGGTCCCGTTCTCCCCGTGCCAGGACGATCAGGACTGGATAAAGGCCAGCAAGTCGGGGTTGATAACGTCGGCGTGCGTGGTCAGCATCCCATGGGGGAAGCCGGGATAGGTCTTCAGCGTGCCGTTCTGCACGAGTTTGACGGCGCGGGGACCCGAGGTGTCGTGAGGGACGACTTGGTCGCCGTCACCGTTCATGGCCAGGACCGGCACGCTGACCTTTTTCAGGTCCTCGGACCAGTCCTGATTAATGAACTCGGAGACACAGTCCCAGTGCGCCTTCGCGCCGCCCATCATGCCCTGGCGCCACCAGTTCGCGATAACCGGCTCTGACGGCTCCACGCCCGGCTGGTCGAAATTGTAGAACGGCCCGGAGGCTACGGCCTGGAAGAACTCCGAGCGGTTCGCCGCCATCCCGGCCTGCAGGCCCTCGAAGACGGCCTTCGGCGCGCCGGCCGGGTTGGCGTCGGTCTGCAGGACCGATGGGGTCACCGCGCTGACCAGGATCACCTTCGCCACGCGGGACTCGCCATGGCGGCCGACGTAGCGTGCCACCTCGCCGCCGCCGGCGGAGTGCCCGATGTGGATGGCGTCGTGCAGGTCAAGGTGCTGAGTCAGCTCGGCAAGGTCGTCGGCGTAGTGGTCAAAGTCGTTGCCCTCGCTTGGCTGCGCGGAGCGGCCGTGCCCGCGCCGGTCATGGGCGATCACGCGGTAGCCGTGGTGCAGAAAGAACATCATCTGGGCGTCCCAGTCGTCGGACGACAGGGGCCATCCGTGACTGAAGACGATCGGCTGACCAGAGCCCCAGTCCTTGAAGAAGATCTGGGTTCCGTCCTGGGTCGTGAACTCGGCCATGGCTTGCCTCTCTGCTCTTCTGGACAGCTACTCTTCTGACTGGAGTTTGACTCTAACAGTCAGAATTCTCGCATGACAAGCCAAGAGTGACTCGACTGACTAGGATGCTGCTATGGACATACCAGCCGATCGGCCACGGCGCGAGGAGTATGCCGACCAGACCCGCGCCGCGGTAATTGCCGCGGCACGCCAGCTGTTCGCCGAGAACGGCTTCTTCCAGACCAAGGTCGAGCAGATCGCCAAGCTGAGCCGGGTGTCCCCAGCGACGGTGTACGCGCAGTGCGGCGGCAAGCAGGGCTTGCTGCGATTGCTCATGGACATCTGGACGCAATCCCAGGTCGTCGCCGAGTCTTACCAGAAGTCAATCGCCGGCGCCGACGCTGTCCTTATCATGCAGACCCTAAGCGCCGCCTACCTCCAGATCACCAAGCAGTGGGGCGACATCATCCGGGTAGTGATCGACGTCGCGCCGCACGACAGCGAGTCCGCCGCGGTGCTCGCCACCGCGCAAAAGCGGCACAACCGCAATCTCACGGCGATCTGCCGCCATCTCGAGGACATCGGCGCCTTGCGCGACGACGTCGACGCACGGCTGGCAACCCGGACCATCACCTACTACTACGGCATCGACGGCCTGCTCCGAACCCGCGACGTATTCGGCTGGTCGCTGGAGCGTTCGAACCAGTGGCTGCTGGCCCATGCCTCCGCCGCGGTCCTGCGGTCCCCGTCAAGCCTGTGAGCTGGCTACCTGGTCGCACTGGCCGCATTGTGGCCGCACAACAGCGCTCAACGCCCCCATCGAACGCGCAACGATGAGCAGTATTTCAGCAGGTCAATAGGCAAATGGACAGATTGCTGCCAGGCGGTCTGCCGCAGGCCACGGACGCTGCAGTGCTGGCAGTCGGTGCGTGTACCTGGCCTCCGGACGGGGACAACGGGCACCACATCGGCCCGGCAGACTGGCCCTGAAAAGCCGGCGATCTCACCGCGGCCCAGGGCATCCCGATGATGCATCAGCTGGCTGATGAGGAAACACCAGACTGGGACATCCGAGCTCAGATGCGGCTTGGGGCCGCCCGGGTGCTAACCGTGCCTCCGGTAGGGTCAGCGGTCAGGATGGTTGCGGGCGGATGCGGGGAGCGGGGTCTTATGTCAGGCCGCGCTGCCGGCACCACTCCTGGATGCTTCCGGCTTCGCTCTCGGCGGTCTGCCGCCAGTGCGGGTCTGCGGCGATCGCGGCCGAGACGGAGGGCTGGGGCGGGAAAACCCTGGTGAGCCCGGTGATCTGGAGGATGTTGAGAATACGCGCCGAGCTGATGACCGGTGTGAGGGATCCGTCGTGTTCGCGGAGTCGTTTGAGGCCGCCGACGAGGACTCCCAGGCCGGTCGAGTCGAGAAAGTCCACGCGGCTCATGTCGGCGATGATGTGGACGGCGCCCTTGGCGGCGAGGTCCTGGATCCGCTCGCGGAGCATCGGCCCGGTATAGATGTCGATCTCGCCGGTGACCTTGAGGACGGCGCAGTCGCCGCTAGGCCCGATGGTTTGCAGGTGGAGTTCCTCCATTGCGGCTCCCGCCATCCGTCTGTCATGACTGGCATTGACGAAGAATGCTGTAGAGTTACAGTAAGCCAGGTGTCAACGAATGTCAATGCCTTACTATCTCTGTCATCGCTGACGATGACACGAAGGGGCCGGGGATGCGGGTCGAAGAGGTCATCGGGAGGCAGATCGCCCACCTGCGGATGCAACGGCAGCTATCGCTGACCGACCTAGGCGAAGCCCTGGGCCACTATCTGGGCAGGCCATGGAGCCGGCAGGCCGTCCATCAGGCCGAACGCGGGCAGCGGTCCTTCACGGCCGCGGAACTCACCGCCCTCGCCCTGACCCTCGACACCTCCGTCCAGATTCTGTTCCGTGCGGAAACCGGCCAGATCGAGCTCCCTGGCCGGGCTGTCTCCCCCGAGGAGTACCGGGGTATCTTGCTGAACAGGGAGAACAACGCACCCCTTGACGGGGTCGAGGAAATGATCATCGCGCTGCACGACATCGGCGAGGTCCTCTCCCGTCCGGCCCTGGCCCGGCTGGCACGAATCGGCCGGGCGGCCGAACAGGCAGCCGGCCCCGGGTAGCCATACGACATCCAGACGCCCCCAGTCCCGCACATCAGACCTGCGCCAAAGCCCGCACCCAGAGTGCCGCCATCATCTCTGGCCAGAATGCAGTATCCGCCGTTATACGGGGCGCAAGCCGCCATTCGTGGGCGATTGCACAACAGCACGCGAACGGGTGATCTGCACGCCGCCATGCACCGTGCCCAACCGGTGGCCAGCAACGGCTTATGTGGGACGAACGCGTCGCTGGCGGACTCGGGGCACCATGGGAAGGTGCTGTCTTCCGCTCAGGCCATAGCTTTCGTTCCGTCGGCAGACCTGGCACGTTCTCGTGCCTTCTATGAAGGAGTGCTCGGCCTGTCAGTCGTTGCAGCCGACTCTTTCGCGGTGGTTCTGCCTGCGGATCCCGCTAATCCCGGCGTTGCCGCGTAAACGCCGCGAAGCCGTCCGCCGCCTCCTGGGTCGACAGCGCCGCGGCCTGGCTCAGCGCCTCCTGCTCGAGCGACGACTGCAGGGAGCCATCCGTGCCGGAGTTGATCAGGTGTTTGGTCAGGGTGACCGCGAGCCGGGGCCGGGCCGCCAGCTCCGCCCCGGCCGACAGGGCCTCGGCCAGCGCCGCGTCAGGGTCGGCGGTGACGCTGCTGACCAGGCCCATCTCGCGGGCTTCGGCCGCGCCGATCTCCCGGGTCCGCAGCATCAGCTCCTTCGCGCGCTGCACCCCTACCAGCCGCGGCAGCAGGTAGGCGCCGCCCAGGTCGGGGATCAGGCCGCGGCGCAGGAAGACCTGGCAGAACCGGGCGTCGGCGGAGGTGATGATCAGGTCGCAGGCGAGCGCGAGGTTGAACCCGCCGCCGTAGGCGATCCCGGACACGGCCGCGACGACCGGCAGGTCGCTGGTCCACAGGGCTTCCACCAGGGCCTGGAAGTGCCGCATGAACGCGATCGCCGCCTGCTGGGATCCCGCGCCGATCACCTCGGTGATGGCCTGCGCGTCACCGCCGGCGCAGAAATGACCTCCGGCCCCGGCCAGCACGATCGCGCCGACCGCCGGGTCACGGCCCGCCGCCTCGACCTGCTGGCATAGCCGGGCAACCAGGCCAGGGGTCAGCGCATTGCGCCGCCGCGGGCGGTCGATGGTGAGCAGGCGCACCGGGCCGTGGTCGCTGACACCGATCGCGCCGTCCGCATCCCCGCCGCCGTCGTCCATCCGGCTATACCTGCTGGTCCGGGCCGACGGGTAGTTTGGCCAGTTCGTGTCGCTGCAGCTTGCCGGTGGTGCTGCGCGGCAGCTCGCTGGCCGCCATGAACTCGATGTAGCGCGGGCGCTTGAAGCCGGCCAGCCGGTCGCGGCACCAGGCGTCGATTTCGGCCGCGCTGACCGTGGCGCCGGGCCTGCGCACGATCACGGCTTTGACCGTCTCGCCCCACCGCGGGTCGCTGACCCCGAACACGCATGCCTCCTGCACGGCCTCGTGCCGGGCGATGACCTGCTCCACTTCGGCCGGGTAGACGTTCTCGCCGCCGGTCTTGATCAGGTACTTGAGCCGGTCAACGTAGGTCAGCTGGCCGGACTCGTCGCGCATCAGAACGTCACCCGTGTGCAGCCAGCCACCCCGGAAAGCCTCGCCGTTCGCATCGGGATCGTCCAGGTATCCCGACATCACGCTCGGGCCGCGCACCACGCACTCGCCGGGCACGCCGGGCGGCACCTCGCGCATCTCGGCATCGACCAGCCGCACGTTCAGCAGCGGGCTGGGCATCTTGCGCAGCGACGGCATCTCGCCCGGCCCGCTGATGCCGTGCGCGAGCAGGTAACTGACCTCGGTCTGGCCGAAGGCATCGTAGAAGTCGATGCCGAACGAGGAGGTCAGTTTCTGCACCACACCCGGCATCATGTTCGCGTAGCCGATCGCGAACCGCAGCGAGGACAGGTCGTAGTCACCGCGCCGCGGGTGGTCGAGGAAATCGGTGATCACTCCGGGCAGCAGCAGGGTCCAGCTCAGCCGGTCCCGCTCGATCATGCGGAACATCGTCTCGGCGTCGGCCTTGCGCAGCGTGCCGTAGGTGCCCCCGGTCAGCATGGTGGCGTACAGCGACTCGTCACCGCCGCAGTGGAACAGCGGCAGCCATCCGATGAAACCATCTTGCTCGCGCAGCCCGAACCACTGCGCCAGCCGCAGCCCTCGTATCGCGGCCGCGGCCTGGCTGATCATGGCGCCCTTGGCCCGCCCGGTGGTGCCGCTGGTGTACAGGACGTTGTGGATGTCCTCGCCGCGCACCTCGGCCGGGCTGGCCGGTGAGCCGCCGAGCAGGTCCTGGTAGCGGGTGTATCCCTCGGGTGGTTCGTCCAGGCAGGCCCACGTCGTGACCGCAGAAGGGCGGGAGCGCGCGTACTCCAGCGCCGGAGCGCAGGCGGCTGAGGTGATGACCGCGCGCGGCGCCCCGGCGCTCAGGCAGTACGCCAGTTCCTCCGGGTGGAACCGGATGTTGAGGGTGAGAGCGGTGATGCCGAGACAGGCCAGCGCCGCGTACGTCTCCACGTACTCCGGACGGGTCTCGGACAAGACCGCGACCCGGTCACCGCGGCCCAGGCCAAGGCGCTGCAGCCCGCCGGCGAGCCGCGCCGCGCGCTCACCCAGCTCGCCGTAGGTCCACTGGCCGTCCTCGGAGGTCACTGCGGTGCGGCCGGCGAAGATCCGGAAGGCGCGCTGGAACAGGTCGCTGACGGTGAAGCTGGCCACCGTGCTCATATCACTGGCTGATGTGCCGTCCACGCTGGTCACCCGCCTCTGTGCGGACACAGCCGACCCGGAACGAAGATCACTATCCCGGCCGCTAGTGAAACCTGATTCACTAAAGGGCAGCTTAGGGCCGCCGCCAGGTTCTTGCCTAGGGTCATCTGCCTGAGCTCCGGGAGAGTCACCGCCGCGCCGGGGGCTAGGCTGACGGCAAGACCGGAGGAAGTCTCCGGTTAGGGCTGGGAGGTGGCCGGTGGCGAGCTCCGGCAGGGTCGGGATGGGCCGCCGGGCCCTGGGTCCGATCGGGGCGTTCCTGCCGAACAGTCCCGGGGCGAGCCTGCCGCCAGCCGAGGTGCAGCGGGACGCGGCCCGCCGGCTGGAACGGGCGGGCTACCCGGCCGTGTGGAACAACGAGGGGGTCGGCCGCCGCAGACCATGCACGGCGCGGCGGCCCTGCTGGCCGACGCCTATCCCGGCCGTCTCGTGCTCGGGCTGGGCGTCGGCTACCCGTTCCAGGCCGCCCAGGTCGGGCGGGATTACGGCCGTCCGCTGGCCACCATCCGCGATTACCTCGAGCAGATGACAGCCGGGCCGCCGCTGGCGCAGGTGCCAGAGCTCAGCTACCCGCGGATCCTGGCGGCGAACGGCCCGAAGATGCTCGCCCTGGCGGGCGAGATCGCCGACGGGGCGATACCCACCCTGGTACCGCCGCAGTACACGGCCGGCGCGCGGCAGATCCTGGGCCCGGACAAGATCCTGGTCATCGGGCTGACCGTGGCCGTCGACGACGATCCGGCCCGGGCCCAGGCCGCCGCCCGGCAGTTCGTCTCCCAGATCGTGGGCCGCCCCGGCTCGCCGTACGCTGCCAACCTGACCGCCTGGGCTATGCCACGGAGGACATCAGCGCCGCCGCCGACGAGGTGGTCGACGCGATCGTCGCCTGGGGCGACCCGGAACGGGTCGCGGCCGGGATCCGCGGGCATCTGGACGCGGGCGCCGATCATGTGCGGCTGGGCACGATCGCGCCGGACTTCCAGGCCAGCCTCGAAGCGCTGGAACGGCTCGCCCCGGTGCTGACGGCCGGCTAAGCAGCCGGCCCCGGAACCCAGCCCGTTCGGCCAGAATCCTGATACCGAACGGGCGGGGTTCGTGCTGTCGCCAACTGCGGATTGCCCGGGCCGGGCGGCTGCGGGCTGCGCGGCGCCGTTATTCGGCGGGCAGGCCGATGATCTGTGCGGGCCACGGCGACGTGCCATGCAGCCGCCGGTACCGATGAGTCCCACACCCCGAGGCAGTCTCATCGTTGCAAGCGGTGGCCGCGTCCGCCAGCCGGCCCCAGCCTCGCGGAAGCCAACCGGAAATTTACGGGGCACCGGACCCGGACCTGGAAAGGCAAAGTTCTTATGGCGGGACGGCTCGAAGGGAAGGTCGCGCTGATCACAGGAGCGGCCAGGGGACAAGGCCGTAGCCACGCGCTGCGCCTGGCCCAGGACGGCGCCGACGTGATCGCGGTGGACATCTGCCGGCAGATCGACTCGGTCGCCTACCCGCTGGCTACGTCGGCGGACCTCGCCCGGACAGTGTCTGAGGTGGAGGCTCTCGGTCGGCGCATTGTCGCCGCCGAGGCCGACGTCCGTGACGCTGCTGCGCTGCGGGCCGCCGTGTCCAGCGGTGTAGCGCGCCTCGGCTCGGTGGATATCGTGGTGGCCAACGCGGGCATCGGGATGATGTCCGAGGAGGCTAGCGAGGAGCAGGCGTTCCGTGACCAGGTCGAGGTCAACTTGTTCGGCGTCTGGAACACCGTCCAGGCCGCTGCGCCGGTCATGATCGAGCAGGGCCGGGGCGGCGCGATCGTCCTGACCGGGTCCACGCTCGGCCTGGTCGGCCGCGGCGGCAACGGCCGCGGTGGGTCGGACGGATATTGCGCCAGCAAGCACGCCATCGTGGGCCTGGGACGTACCTGGGCGCACTGGCTGGCCCCGCACAACATCCGCGTTAACTCCGTGCACCCGGCCGGGGCGAACACACCGATGGTGATCAACGAGGCGGTGGCCAAGCTGTTCGCCAGCGCTCCCGCCTCCAGCGGAGCCGACGTGGGCAACCTGCTGGACGTCCAGCTCATCGAAGCCGTCGACGTTAGCAACGCGATCGCCTGGCTGGTCTCCGACGAGGCCCGCTACGTCACCGCCGTGGCGCTCCCGGTCGACGCCGGGTTCACCGCCAAGTAGCCCGGGCTGGCTGCCTATGGCTTGGGCTGAGGCCAGGCGGCTGCGCTCGGAGCGCGCGAAGGCCACCTCGTCTAGGATGGGGCACACTATGGCCGTTTCCCAGTTCCCCGGCCATGACGGGATGCGGCTTGCATACCGCGAGACCGGGTCGGGCCGGCCGCTGATCCTGCTGCACGGCTTCATGGGCACGGGATCGGACTGGCTTGACCAGGGCCCTGGCGACACGCTCGCAGGGACGGGGTTCCGCCTCGTCCTGCCCGACTTCCGCGGTCATGGACAGAGCCCGAGACCGCACGATCTGCCCGCTTATCCGCCCGATGTGCTCGCCGACGACGCGCTCGCCCTCATCAGGCACCTCGGGCTCGGCGCCGGCGAGTACGACCTCGGCGGTTACTCGCTCGGCGGCCGGATCGTGGTGCGCATGCTCGCGCGAGGCGCCGAGCCTGGTCGCGCCGTCGTGGCC